>CAMPAF010000057.1 GCA_946631535.1 uncultured Verrucomicrobiota bacterium | reverse complement strand
CCCTTCACGAACTGCATCAGGTCGTCGATCGTGCAGTCGCGGTGGTCGATGTAGTAGGTGATGCCGTCGCACAGCTCGCCGAGGTTGTGGGGCGGGATGTTGGTGGCCATGCCCACGGCGATGCCGGAGGAGCCGTTGAGGAGGAGGTTGGGGAGCTTCGCGGGGAGGACGGACGGCTCGGTGAGCGTCTCGTCGTAGTTGGGCACCATGTCCACGGTGTCCTTGTCCAGATCCTCGAGCATCACCTCGGCGCCCTTCTGCATGCGCACCTCGGTGTAGCGCATCGCGGCCGGCGGGTCGCCGTCGACGGAGCCGAAATTGCCGTGGCCGTCCACGAGAGGCATGCGCATCGAGAACGGCTGCGCCATGCGCACGATCGTGTCGTAGATCGACGAGTCGCCGTGCGGGTGGTACTTGCCCATCACCTCGCCGACGACGTTTGCGGACTTCTTGTGCTTGACCCCGGAGCCGAGGTTCAGGCGGTGCATGCCGAACAGCGACCGACGGTGCACGGGCTTGAGGCCGTCGCGCACGTCGGGGAGCGCGCGCCCGATGATCACGCTCATCGAATAGTCGATGTAGTCGCGGCTCATCTCCTCGTCGATGGCCACGTCCTCGAGCATGCCGGCGACCGCCGGCTCGGCTGGAATCTTGTCGTCTTGCTCAGTGTTCTTCTCGTCGCTCATGGGTCACTTTTTCCCGTTCGTTTGTTGGACGGAATTATACCATATTTTGGGCGAGAACACCATGTCAAAATGCGCCGAGGGAATTGCCGCCGAGGGTGGCGGGCCGCCCGCAAGGGATTTCATTTTCCAGCGGGCGGACCGGGACCACCGGGACCACCGAGACCACCGAGACCACCGGGACCACCGGGAAATAGCAAGCCAGGCTTGCGCTCTTTGCAATTGGCCCGCTGCCATCAGTACACGCGCACCTCGAAGATGCGGGCGGAGGGGTCGCCCCACGTGGCCGTCACCGTCACGCGCACGGCCATCAGGCGGCATGCCTCGAAGCGATGGATGCGGTGGCGCAGGCCGTTATCGCCCTCCTCCGCGAGCATCCGCCACGCGCCGTCCACAAGCCCTTCGACCTTGTAAGCCTTCGCAAGCTGCTTCGGGTAGGGATTGAGCGCCACGCGCGACGGCGTGAGATCCGTGTCGAACGTGAGCCGCACCTCCTGCGCCGTCACCGGCTGCGGGAAATCGAGGCGGATGGACTGCGGAAGCGGCTGGGCGGGATCGGAGACCCAACCGTGTGAGCACGTTCCTTCCGGACGCGATACGCCGTCGATCACGTACTCCGCCTTCGAGTCGAACGACTGCCGAACCTGCGGCGTCGCGACGAACGCGTACTGCTCGCCCTTCACGATCATCCACTTCTTGCCGGCATTCCAAGCGCGTCCGTCGCCGGGGCCGATCGGACGGTTGCGCACGACCCAACTCACGCCCTTCGTCCTGTCGATCTCAAGCCACACGTACGGTTTCGTGAGCGTCACCGGCGCGTCGCCCGCGAAGCGCACGAACGCCTGCTTCCGGACGGGCGCCGTCCCCTGCCACGTCGCCAGCAGCACGCCGCCCGCCGGTCCGTTCGTGGGCGTGTCCACGCCCCACACGCGCAGGGTGACCGCCACGGGTGCCGTCGCCTCCACGCGCATCAAGCACTCCACCGCCTCCAAACGATCGAGCGAACCGCGCGCGAACCAGGCCGCGCGGTCGTGGTGGGTGAGGTCGTGCGCCGCGCGGTCGGGCTTCACGTTCGGATTGGGACGCAGGTTGGAATCGCCCTTGCCGAAGAAGTCGCATGTCTTGACACTCGTCGCCGACACCTTCGCCTTGCGCGCCAGGTCGAGCGGATCCTCGTTCTTCAGGCCGGGGATGTACTGGTCGTCCTTCAGGAGGCGCTGCTGGAGCTCCACGATGTTCTTCTGCCCATATTCGCGCGGGGACAGCCCCTTCTGCACGGCGAGCGCCGCGGCCGTGCCGGCGGCCTGTCCGAGCGTGAAGAGCGTCGCCTCCACGCGCACGGAACCGAGCGCGATGTGCGTGACACTCTGGCAGCGGCCCGCGAACATGAGGTTCGGGACGTTCTTCGAATAGAGGCAGCGGTACGGGATCGTGTAGGTCGGCACGCCGGGGTGGTGCTTCCAGTATCCGTTGCCGTTCGGATTCTCCATGCCGAGCGGGTCGTGCGTGTCGAGCGGCCAACCGCCGTACGTGACGGCGTCAGGAAACATCTTCCCCTCCAGCGCGTCGTTCGCCGTGAGCACGTAGTCGCCCACGAGGCGGTAGCCCTCGCGCCGCGCGTTCATGAACGGCACCTGTGTGATCTCGGCGTTCGCCGCCTCGGCGCGCCCTTCCCAGACGTTCTTCACCCAACCCCAGTAGGCGAAAGAGATGCGCACCAGCTCGTCGCGCGCACGCTCGGGGTCGGCCGTGTCGTCGAACCGTCCGCCGTGTTCGATCCACCACGACGGCGCGACCGAGCGGATGTGGCGCGTGAAGCCGGGCGGCAGGACGTTCGCCCACGGCGGCGTCTCGTACTGTACGGGATAGCTGCGCTTCGCGTAGCGGTAGGCCACGCAACTGTCCATCAGGCAGCCGCTCATCGTGAGGTTGTCGCGCGTCTCGGGCGCGGGCCACTCGTTGTACTCGCTCTGCGCCTCGCGTCCGAACATGTGGTCGGCCCCGGCGAAGATGCCCACCCAGCCGTCGCCCGTGCAGTCGATGAAGATATTTGCGCGGTAACGCGTACGCCGACCCGTGAGCGTGTTCCGCGCGATCACGGACGTGATGCGATCGCCGTCCGCCGCCTGGAAGGCGGCTTTCCCAGTTAGACTCGCGCTGCAATTAACTGGGAGAGCCGCCATCTTGGCGGCGGTTTCCACCGAAAGCACACGTTGGTTCGGCATCTCGGTCAGGCGCGGCTCGGCGTCCACCATCAGACGGTATGCGCCGCTGTACGTCTTGGGATTCGCGCGCGCACGCATCAGGTTCGCTTCCTCGCAGAGGCCGCTCTCGCGCATGTCCGTCTTCTTGTTCGGGTGCGATCCGGCCGCGCCGTCCGTGCCCACGCCGAGCTCGACGCTCGAGTTGCCGCCCATCACGGGACGGTCGTGGACGAGCGCCGTGCGCGCGCCCGTGCGAGCCGCCGCGAGCGCCGCGCCCATGCCGGCCGTGCCGGCGCCGACCACCACCACGTCAAATTCCCCACCATCGCCACAAGGGGAGGGCCGCGCTGCTGCGCGGCCGTCAGCGAACCGCTCGCGCGCCGCTTCCAGCGCCTCCCCGTCGTCCGGCGGCACATACGCGGCGTCAGTCGTGAAGAGGATCGCGTCGCATCGCGCGAATGCGCCGGAAAGGTCGTCGAGCGAAATCGCCACTTCACCCTGCGGGAGATCGAACGCGCCCGCCTTCTCCCAGCGCCAGCCCTCGCGCTTCGAGACACCCAGCGGACCGCTCTGCTTGCCGTTCACGGTGAGTGCGAAACGCCCGGGCGAGTACTCCGGCAGCCAGTCCTTCGTGCGCACCCATGCGTGCCACGTGCCCGCGCGCGGGACAGCGAGGGCCGTCTTCGCGGACCCGATCGGTTTGCACACGCCCGGCGCGATCAGGTAGGCGCTGCCCATCTTGTGCGTGAACTGCGTGTCGAGCCGCCATTCGCCGTAGTCGGCGAACGCCTCGGCCTCTAGCCACAGGTAGCCCTTCTCGTGCTCAACCGGCGCCACGGCCGGGGCCCGAAACCCCGCCACCGCCGCCAGCAGGACCATACCAACTTGTACCATGTTTTTCTCCTTCAGTCGTTTGCGTTTCGTCAATAGACGCGTACCTCGAAAAGACGGGCCGAGGGATCGCCCCACGTCGCCTCCACGGTCACGCGGAGC
Organism: uncultured Verrucomicrobiota bacterium; assembly: GCA_946631535.1. Next base: position 7,969 of record CAMPAF010000057.1, on the reverse strand, counting down.
GCAGTGATCTCCATCTCGGGAAACGGATGCACGCGATGGCGCAGAAAGTTCTCCTGCTCTTCCGCCAGCGTCCGCCACGTGCCGCCCGCAAGACCTTCCACCCGGTACACCTTCGCCAGACGCTTCGGCATCCGCTCCTTCACTCGCTTCGGCGTCAGGTCGGTGTCGAAGGTCAGACGCACCTCGTGCGCCTTCACGGATTTCGGGAAATCAAGGCGTACCGCCTGCGGCAGCGGCTGCGACCTGTCAGACACCCATCCGTGCACGCAGTCGCCGACCTGGCGCGCGATGCCGTCTATGATGCCGTCCGGCATGCCGCTCGTCGCCGACACGCGTGCGCTGCGCGCATGATCGCGCGTGTCGCCGTTCGCGAGCTCGGGAATGTAGTGGTCGTCCTTGAGGAGTAGCTGCTGCAGCTCGCCGATGCGTGTCCGCCCCAGTTCGCGTGGCGTGAGGCCGTGCCGGATGCAGAGCGCCGCCGCCGTGCCGGCGGCCTGTCCTGCCGCCATCTGCGTGCCCTGCACGCGCATCGAGCCGAGCGCGATGTGCGTCATGCTCTGGCAGCGCGATCCGATGAGCAGGTTCGGGACGTCCGCCGAGTAGAGCGAGCGGAACGGCACCGAGTAGATCGGCACGCCCATGTGCGGATGCCACCAGCCGTCGCCATGAGGGTTGTCCATGCCAAGGGGGTCGTGCGTGTCGAGCGACCAGCCGCCGTACGTCACGCGGTCGGGGAACATCCGCGCGTCCCGGCAGTCGTTCGCCGTGAGCACGTAGTCGCCCACGATGCGCATCCCCTCGCGCCGTCCGTTGAAGATGGAAGGCGGGACGAACGCGTAGTGCTGCACCTTGTGCGCCGGACCATCCGGCCATTCGTTGCGAACGTATCCCCAGTAGCCGAAGCAGATGCGGATCAGGTGGTCGCGCGCGGCCTCGGGATCCTCCAGGTCGTCGATGCGCCCCGGCGCCTCCAGCCACCACGGACGCCCCAGCCCCGGCACCTTCCGGTCAAATCCCTTCGGCATCACGCGTGCCCAGACGGGCGTCTCGTACGGTTGCTCGCGGTCCGTGCGTCGGCTCAGTCCCGTCGTGAGCGTGCCGCTCATCGTGAGGCGGTCGGCGACCTTCGGCGCGATCCACTCCTCGCCGTACTCGGATCCCGCCTCGCGTCCGTACATCGTGCGCGCACCGGCGAAATACCCGATCCAGCCGTCGCCAGTGGAATCGACGAACAGCCTGCCGCGCCAGCGCGTCCAGCGTCCGGTGAGCGTGTTGCGGGAGAGGACGGCGGCGATCCGCGCGCCGTCCTTCTCCACGCGCATCACGCGCTCGTTGCGAAAGAGGGCAAGCCCCGGACTCTTCCGCGCCATCTCCTCGAACGCGGCCGTGTAGCCCCTTCTCCGATAAACCTTCGTGAGGCGGATCTCCTCCACCACGCCCGTCTCACGTGCGTTCTTCTTGCCAAGGGACGCACCGTCGAAACCGATGCCGCACTCGTTGCTTGCGTTGCCGCCCGGCACCGGACGGTCGAACACCAGCGCCACGCGCGCGCCGTTCCGCGCCGCGCCGAGCGACGCCCCCATGCCGCCGGGTCCCGCGCCGACCACCACCACGTCGTATTCGCCGCCGTCGGCGACGGCAAGGGCATCGTCGCCTCGCGGGGAGGGTCGCGCTCCCGCGCGACCGTGGTCTTCATCGGACGGCACATACGCCAAATCCGTCGTCAGAAGGATCGCGTCGCACCGCGCGTACGCGCCCGAGAGGTCGCGGAGCGCCAGCTCCGCCGTTCCTGCCGTGAGCTCGAAGTCGCCGGCATTCTCCCAGCTCCAGCCCTTCTTCGACGCGCCCAGCGTCGCGCCACGCCGTCCGTTCACCTCGAGCGCGAACTTGCCGGGCGAGAACTCCGGAAGCCAGTCCTTAGTGCGCGCCCACGCGCGCCACGTCCCGGCGCGCGGAATCGTCACCTCGGTGCGCGCCGGCTTGGCCGTCGGACGGTCCGCGCCCGGACAGATTAGGTACGCGCTGCCCATCTTGTGGGTGAACTGGGTGTCGACTTCCCAGCTGCCGTAGTCGGCGAACGACTCCGCCTCGATCCAGAGGCCGCCCCGCTCGTTCTCCACGGGCTTCTCCACCGGCGCGCGGAACCCCGCCACCGCCACGAAACAACCGATCGCCACTGTCGCAATCATCTTTTTGTCCCTTCACTAACTGGGAAAGCCGCCATCTTGGCGGCGCCGCTAACTGGGAAAGCCGCCATCTTGGCGGCGCCGCTAACTGGGACAGCCGCCATCTTGGCGGCGGCATCCCCACCTTCCGCCGCCTGGAAGGCGGCTTTCCCAGTTAGACCCGCCCGCTGGTAGCGGGCTTTCCCAGTTAATTCAGCCAATTTCACAAGTCTTTTGCTCTTCACCTGATAATGATTGTCGTGCCTTGAGGGGGGCCGATCTGGATCGAGCCGGGACCCGTCACGATCACGCCCGCGCGGCGCAGGGCGTTCGCGGTCCCCTTCACCGCGCGGCCGTCCACCGTCACTCCCCCCGCGAGGTAGAGCGGCTCGGCGTTCTGCAGGTCCAGCGTCGCGCCCGATGCGAACGCGAGCGCGTTGCCGTCCAGCTCGTTTGTCCCGGCCAGCGCCGTCAGCCGCACGTCGTCGATGAAGAGCATCGCGAAGATCTCGCTCCAATAGCCAGTGGCGAAGGTAAGCGTGTGCTCGCCCGCCGTCAGGTTCACGCGCGCCGTGCTGCGCTCGAAGTCGTAGTAGGCCGTGCGCGACGCGTTCGACACCACCACGGTCCCGTCAATCGCGAGCGTCAGCGGAATCCTGCAGCTGTTGTAGCCGTTGCGGCTGCCCTGCAGGAACGACACCTCGTACAAGCCGTCCGCCGGCACCTCCACCGTCTGGCTCATCGTCGTGTTCCGCCGCATGTACGCCGTCTTCTGTCCGTAGGCCGTGTACGATCCATACGTCGACGACATGTTGCTGTGATTCTGCTGAGTGCCCGGCGACGGGCTGCTTCCGCCAACCGGCGCCGGATCGTAATCGAACGTCCAGCCGGTGGGGCCGTTCCCCGGATCGTAGGCCTGGGCACCTGTGGCCACGGTGACCGCGTTCAGCTCGAAACTGCCGTTCACGACAAGGTTCTTCCCGTCGCCGGAACACAGCGCCAGCGTACCGCCAGACGCCACGTTCACCGTCGCGTTCGTCACCTTCGTCGCGTAGAGCGCCAGCGTGCCGCCGTCCGCCACCTCCACGGGCGTACCGGCCAGCGTCGACTCCCTCACGGCCAACGTGCCGTTCGAGACCGCGACGAGACCTTCCGTGACGAGGTTGGTGATGGCCAGCGACCCGGCCCCGGTCTTGACGAGCGGCCCCATGGGAATCGGCGTCACCTCGCACCGTTCCAGGCGGATGGCATCGAGAAGGACGGCAAAGTTGGCACTGTTATGGGGACCGGAGGTGAACTTCAACACCTGCGGACCTGCCTCCAGCTCAAACAGGCCCGTCGTCTCGCGACGGAAGGGATATGCAGCCACCGAAGGCTGGGCGGGCGAGACCGTCGCGTTCGCGTCGCCGCCGAGCGAGACTGTCAGCGACAACGCCTGCGCCGGATAGCCCGTATTCGGACGGCACCCGCGCTCGTACGCGACGCGCCACAGGCCCGCCGTGGGCAGCGTGACCGTCTGGGTAATCGACCCGTAGCGGCGCAGCACGGCGAAGCGCGAGCCGTTGGTCGTGTAGAAGTCCTCCACATAGTTGCCCGCCGAGTCTTTCATGAACGCGCTTGTGTTGTTCTGGACGGAGCTGCTCTCGTTGACCCCTCCCGCATCCAACGACCAGTATGGCGAGTAGCTGCCGGTCTCGAAACTCCAGTTCTGCGGCTCGACGGTCTCAAGCACGTTCGTGGCCGCTGCGGCAGCGTCGAACTGCAAGGTTAGGCCGAGTTCCGTGTTGGCGCCGGCCGTGTCGAACGTCACGCCGTTTTTGGTGACGCGAGCCGTCATCGGCGCCGGGAGGTTCTGCGGCGTCGTGAACCAAAGCTCCCTCGCCTCCGGCGCCGCCTTCACGACGCCGCCGTCGAACGCGAACCGCAGCCTGCCGCCGCGCAGACGGTACTTCGCGATGCCCTCCGAGTCGGGACGGGTCAACGACAAGGTCACCGAGCACGTGTTGTCGTTCGACCGGCCGAAGCCGAAGGTCCGCTCCTTGTTGTCCGGCGTCACGCCCACGCCCTTCACCGTCACCGCGTTCGCATTGACCGAACCCATGAACGCGTAGGCGTTCTGGATGAACTTCACGTCCGGCGCGGCGGGCTGGGGAACGTCGTCCAAAAAGACCGAGATGACCCCGTCATGCCTTCCGAACGCATCCATGGCCACCGTCTCCGATCCGAGCGAGCCCGAATGGAGGAAGCGTAGCTGGCTGCGGGAGAGGACGATGCCGCCCTGGAACGTGTTGTTAGCGTGGTGCAGCCGCAGCACACCCGTCCCCGGCAGATGGAACGGCGCCGTGCAGACGACCCGCGCGTGCATCTGGCAGTGCTTGCCGTCGTTGGCGAGCGTGAACGTGTTGGTCGGGGTCGCCTCGTCCGTGACGAACGTCAACGATCCGCCGCCGTCAGACCAAATCATCTCCTTGCCTTCCGGCGCCTCAAGCGTCAGGTTCCGCAGTTCCATGTCGTCTGCGATCGAGACGGTCGAGGCCGCGTCCGACGTGAAGAGCGCGTCGCTCCCGTTCACCCACGCCGTCGCCACGCCGGACTCGTTCGTCCAGTTGACGGCGGTCAGATCCCAGACGGCCGATTCCGTACCCGTCCACGTCAGCGTCTCCGCCGACAGACCGCCCACCCACGCAAGCGCCACCGCCAGAGCGGCGCCCAGCTTGCGCATCCCGCTACGCGCGCCCCTGACTGGAAAACCGACATTGGCCCATTCTGTCATGATCATGTCTCCTTGTTTACGTTTGGCATGCCAGCGCCACGCGCTTGCCGCTGAAGCCGATGCCGTACTTGAGCACGGCGACGCCCTCCTCCTCCATCTCGGCCGCATAGCGCTTCTCGTCGATTTGCCTGCGCGCCTGCTTCGCAGCGGCGGAAAGCAAGGAGTTGATGCGTTTCTGCGAGGCGTGTGCGGGAATCTTCCGCGACTTCAGCTCGAGAACCACGCCCGGCAGCGTCACGCCCGGACGCGGCTTCATCAGGATGTCGGGGCGGCCGTCGCCCTCCTCGCGGTTCGACCTGACCTCGTAGCTCTCGATCAGGGCCGCCATGAGCCCCAGCAGCAACCCGTGAAAGAAGTCCTCCTTCGCCGTGTCGAAGTAGCTGGCGGACACGGAGAGGAAATCCTCGAGCGCCTTGCGAAAACGTTCGGCGTCACCCGAGGACAGAGCGCGCGTGAGCCGTCCCACGAACTGCCCGGACGGCTGGCTCTTAAGGCGGGCGAGGATGTCGTCGCGGAACACGCGCCTCAGCTCCCGGTTCGGGAACGCGAGCGTCGCAGTCCCGTTTGCATCCGGCCCCGCGATGACCTTCAGGTAGCCCGTGTGGACGAGCAACGACCAGAGGATTTCCTCGTTGTCCTGAATGAGTCCGTAGGGACCGAGATCGGGGGAGATGGTCACCTCCCCCTCCTCCTTCTCAAAGAGATTCGCGACCGTGTCGCGCATTTCAGGAGAAAGCCGCGACAGCACGTCGGACACCAGGTCGTTGCTGCTCGTACTGAGCCAGTACGGCTTCGGCGTGAAGCCGTCGTCAACGTAGTTCAAGAGCGACCATGGGTTGTAGATTTCACTTCCGCCGAACCTGTAACCGTCGTACCAGTCCTTCGCCTCGTCGATCTTCTCAGGGTGTCCGAAAGTGGCGAGCATACCGCGCACTTCCTCCTCGGTGAAACCGAAGCAGTCGGAGAAGGCGTCGTCGAATACGGAATAGACCTTCGGGTTGTTGAGGCCGGAGAGGACGCCTTCCTTCGCGACGCGCAGGATGCCGGTGATCACGCCGAGGCGGCAGTGCTTTCCGTCCTTCATCGCGCCGGAGAGAAAGTTGCGAAAGAACTGCAGCGCCTCCTCGCCGAAACCGTGTGTCGCCGCGTAGTTGATGGGCGAGTCGTATTCGTCAATCAGGATGACAGGACGCTCCTTGTGGTACGCGTGGAGCGCGGCGGCCAAAGTTCCAAGGCTCGTATCAATGTCTGCAGGGATTTTATTCCTGTCAAGTATGTCCTTAAACAAGGACTGCGAATCCTCATCGCAGCCAGCTGCTTTGAACACCTGCCTATGGCGCTTGTATTCAATACGTACAGCAGCACAGATTCCTCGCAACGTGTCCTCCCACGTTCCACCCTTCGCGTCCTTGAAGGTGATGAAGATCACGGGGTACTTGCCCTGCTCGGTGCGGTGTTCGGACTTCTGCCACACCTTCGTGCCCTTGAAGAGGTGCGCGTTGCTCTTCTCCGTCTTCTCGAAGAACGTCTGGAGCATGTTCATCGCGAACGTCTTGCCGAAGCGGCGCGGGCGCGTGAAGACTGCGACAGTGGCGTCCTTCTCTAGAAGGCCGGAAATGAGCTGGGTCTTGTCGGCATGCCAGTTGTGCGCGACGACATGCGCCCAGTCGCTGTTGCCCACTGGGAGTGTCGGCAGCTTGGCGTCGTTCTGGGAGTTCCTTTTTGCCATGTCGGTATTCTACCACATCGCCGCGTAGGACGCAATTGCCAACCCAAAACCCGCACGTCACTTCCGCCTTCGCATCCACTCCCGAAAGAACGGACTCGCGAACTTCCAGCCCGAAGGTCCCGGATAGACGAGGCCGGTCCGCTCGAGGGACGTCAAGGATCGCCTGACCGTTGCGGTGTTCGTCAGCCGCGCCTCTTCCAGAAACGCCCCAGAAAGCGGATGCTCGCCGCCCTGGACGGCAAGGGCCCGAAGCACGCGAAGCTGGATGTCCGTAATCGGCTTGAGGAACAGTGCGTACACGCCGCCCTCGCGGTCGAACACGAATCCAAGTCCGCGCTCGAAGTGACCGTCGTCCAGCCTGTCGCCCGGCTCGGAAATCTGCCAGATCGCGTCGCACATCTCCTGGACGTCTCCCGATGTCCTGTCGACGAAGTCGAGGATGCGGTCGAAAAGCGCCCGGGGCAGCCTGCGCCGCCCCGTGGCGAACCGGGCCTTGGCGAACGCGAAGAAGTCGTCGTCGGGTATCGTGCCCACGTCGAAGACGGCCGCCGACTTGTAGAACGGGCTCTTCGGGGACATGAAGATGTCCATCATGGCGTTTCGCGCGCTGCCGAGGAAGACAAACGACGTGTGCGGCATGAACTGTATACGGCCGCGCATGAGCGCCAGCATCTGCTCACCGTCCTTTACGTCGAGGATGTCCTGGAGCTCGTCGAACACGACACACGCTTTCCGTCCCTTGATATGCGCCTCCACGGCGTTCATGACCGTATTGACCGACGACGGCGCGGCCGATGCCCTGGTATCGACCGAGATCGTCGGAAGCCCGGTCATCGCGTCCACGGTCGCCACCGGCCGCAGATGGACGAGCGCGGCGAATATCCTCCGCATGAACGAGTCGCTCGAGTCAAAACGCGCTAGGGCGTCGGCGACGCGGTTGCAGACGTCGGTCACCGACTTCACGCCCATGAAATCCGCATAGAGCATGGACCACCCGCGCATCGACGACACCGTCTCCTTCACGAGGGATGTTTTGCCGATGCGGCGTTCTCCCTGGATCACGAGGTTCTGTCCGCTTTCAACGTAGGTTGAAAGCGATTTCGAAAGGTCTGGCCTGGCGCAGAAGTTCTCGCCGTCGACCGAGCAGCCGTACTTGAACGCATTCATGTCACACTCCTTGCTGTGGTGCAGAATTGTACCATACTATTCTGTACTGCGCAAGGGTGTACTGCGTATGTTTGTCAATAGGGGCGCATCTGCGTTTTTCACCCATGCGTTTTGAGATTGGAAACAACCAGAACA
>CAMPAF010000056.1 GCA_946631535.1 uncultured Verrucomicrobiota bacterium | reverse complement strand
CATTCAGCCAGCTGATCGGCAGTTTCATCTTTCTTGACTTCTTCCTGGATTTCCAACTTGGGTTCTTCCTGAGATTGTTCGGCGACTTCGGGAGGGACGCGCTCCTGCGCGTCCGCAGGCTCTTCCGGTCGCGCGGGAGCGCGACCCTCCCCTGCCGAGCGCCTCTGCGGCGCGTGCTTCGGGAACTTCGCGGGGACAGTGAGCGCCCCGTCGCTGAAGCCGATGAGATGCCCCTTCTCCACGAGCCATGCGATGTGCGACTTGATCTCCGCCGCCTTCTTCTCGTCGTCTGCGGCAAGCGCGGCCAGCAGCTCTGCGCGGGTCGTCTCCCCGTGCTCCTCGACGAACTTGACCAGCGCGGCCAGCTCGGGAATCGCGTGCGCCGTGTCGAGCGGCGTGGGCTTCACCGCAACAACGAACTCCGGCCCGCGCGGATCGTTCGCGCGGAAGAACTCGAGCTTGCGGTGGTGGAACGCGCCGTGCAGCGCGAACGAGAGGTTCCGCGGGCGGCGCTTCTCGAACTCGAAGGCGTCGCGGCACGCGAAGAGGAACGCGCGGTCGGTCGCTTTCAGCGCCTGGTCGGCAGGCACGTCCACCGCCTTTGGCGACGACATCAGCGACGGCGCGATCTGCATGCGGAAGTCCATCTCCGCCACCTCGCGCTCCACCGCAGGAGCATCCGCCTCGCCCTTCTTCCTGAAGACCACCTTCTTCGTGGCGGACTGCCGCCAAGCCTCCACGGCCTCCTGGTCGCGCACGATCTCGATGCGCGCGCGGTACGCGGCCTCGCTCATGTTCGGGTAGCGCGTGCGGATCATCTCGCGGATGCGCGCGTCGTATCCGTGCAGATTCGGCGGACCCAGCAACTCGCCGCTCAGGCCGCACTTCGCCACGCAGGTGAACGCGCCCTTGGGCGGTTCGCACTCGACCTCCTCCGCGGTCCAGTAGTCGCCAAGATGCGCCGCCAGCAGGTGCGCCGCCAGCTCGTCCTCGGAGAACGCCACGGCGCCGCAAGCCTTGCACTGGTGGAAGGTCACGGCCGTCTCGCCGCGGGGAGTGACGCGCAGCATGCACGAGCCTGGGTTTTCGAGGAACAGGCGCTCCAGCTGGCGCATCGGATAGGCAAGATGAGACGTCTGGATCTTGCGGATGATCCCTCCCAGGTCCTTCTGGTTCGGCAGTATCCGCACCTCTGCGTCAAGTGGCTTCACGAACTGACGCGGCTCGCGGCGCGGACCGCGATCGCCGTCGGTCGCGCGGGAGCGCGACCCTCCCGAGAAACGATCCCTGTCGCCAAAGCGGTTCCTGTCGCCGGCACGCTGTCCTCCTTGGAATCGCGTTTTCCCCGAACGGTCATCGCCGCGGGAGGGACGCGCTCCTGCGCGTCCGCGCTCCGGACGGTCGTCCCGCTCCTCGCGCGGCTCGAACCGCGCGTATCGCGACTTGTCGTCCGGCTTGCCCTTGGCCCAGTCCGGCGTGAAATCAAAGGAGCCGATGCCGCTCAGGTCAACAGCGCCCGCGTCTTGTTCTATGTTTTCTTCTGCCATCTTCCGACCTCCGGGGAGAATATCCCGTGAAAGTTGCGCGTAAATTATCCTCTATCGGGGCGCGAAAGTCAACACCCAACACGCGGCAAGCGTCATTGCCTGTCCGGCATGGGGATCGGTTCGCCCCTCAGCTGCTTGGTAAGGCATGGTTCCTCGTAGCAGCCGTAGAACGTGGCGTTGAGGTCGATCCATGTGGCGATCACGCGCTTCTCGGCGTCCGTGAGCATCTTCGCATGCTTTCCGCGCGAGAGCGTGCCGAAGAGCCCGGACCCGAGCGCGTTCACGCCCGGCCCCTCCGGCGTCGTCTGCACCGGATTGTACTCCACCCAGCACGGCACCATCGGCGCGGGACGCCCCCAGCGGTCCTTGCCCATCCGCACCTTCCACCAGAGGAACGGCTTCTCGAAGCTCATGGAGTTGGGCTTGCGGCCCGTCGGCTCGTCCGTGAAGCAGAGGGTCGCGTACGACTTCGTGAACGGCGCGGAATACTGGAGCGGACCGACCTCCAGCACCTCCGGCTTCTGCCCGAAGCGCGGATCGGGCGTGCGCGTGAGCGAAATGCCCTTCGGCGGCTTCTCGTCGCCGTGGCAGCCCGCGCATTTCGCGTCGAAGATCGGCTGCACGTTCTCGACGAATCCCCACGGACGCCCCGCCTCGGGCGTTCGCGTCAGCTCGCGCGCGGGCATCTTCAGCGCCCCGGAGATCGGCCCGTACGAGACCTCCCTCTTCGACTCGTGGCACCCGACGCACGACACGCGCTCGCCCGGCATGAGCGACGTCGTCGAGCGCATCGTCCGCCACGCGAACCCGTCCTTGTCCAGCACCTGGAAAAGGATCGGCTTCTCCGCCGGCACGATGAACCGCGCCGATCCGTCCGCTTCCAGCGGCACCGTCCCCAGCACCGCGCGCGCATTCTCGTGCCCGCCGCGCCCCGTGTTGGGCCGATACTGGTCGGGCGCCGTGCGCGGGAATATCTGCACCACACGCACCTCCTTGAGCGAACCCGGTACGGCGTTCGTGAGGCCCCTGTACACGTTCGCGAGGAACACCTCGCCCTTCTTCTCAGCCGCGAGCTTCCGGTCGAACTGCGACTCGAGCTTCGGCGGTACCGGACGCGCCACGAGCGGCTGCGGCGAGCAGGCGCACAGGCAGCCGTCGCGCCACAGCACCTCGCGCCGCCCGTCCGCCGCGAGCACGTAGAGGCCAAGCGCGTCGCTCGGCGCAGGACGCGACGGCTCGTACTGCAGCGGCGCGCGGCTCCAGCAGACGAGGAACAGGTCCTCGCCGTAGGGATGAGGCGAGTTGTACCAGTCGTTGTGCGCGGCGGGCGTGGCGTCGTCGTAGTCGTGCTTGCCGTCCGCGCATTCCGGATAGTGCCCGGGCGTGATGTGCGTCACCGCTGCCTCGCTGTTCTCGTCCACGGACGGGTCGATCAGGACCAGCGGTCCGCCGGCAAAGGCGTGGTGCGCGGAGGCGATGCAGGCGATCTTCCGCGAGCCGGGGATCGCGCGCGGCTGGAAGGTGCAGTGCGGGCTCGGCGTCTCGTTGCCCCACACGGCCTTCGGGTTCGTGCCGTCCGGGCGCATGCTCCACAGGTTCTGGTGGCGCACCGCGTCGCGGTCGATGTAGTCCCACCGCGCGAACAGCAGCTCGCCGTTGTTCGCCATCGTCGGGAACCACTCCGCCACGTCGTTCCACGAAAGCTGGCGGATGTCGCTGCCGTCCGGCCTCATCCTGAACATGGTGTACGCCTGCCAGCGGTTGGAGTAGCCGTACCAGAAGCAGCGGCTCTGCGAGCGCCTGCGCGACGACATGAACGCGATGTCGCCGTCCGGCAGGAACTCGGGCATGAAGTCCTCGTACACGCCGCGCGTGAGCTGCCTGAGGCCCGTGCCGTCCAGGTTGACCGTCCAGAGGTGGTAGTAGTGGTCGTCCAGCCCCTCCTCGTTCACCGGCATGGAGTACGGGTTGAGCGCGCCGTCCGTCTCCACGAACGCGAAGAGCGCGCGCGTCGCGTCGTACGAGAGGCGCGGCTCAAGGTAGCTGCCGCACGGCATCCGGCCCGCGATCAGGTCGCGCGTCTTGAGCGAACGGCCCGGTTCCTCCAGCACGAGCACGCTACCGCCCGGGCGCTGCCGCCAGCCGAAGTACTGCGCCACGCAGTGGTTCCACGTGGGCGGACGGCGCGTGTTGAAGAGGATCCCCCTCGCGAGCGTCTCCTTGAGGCGCGGATCGGACAGCAGCTTCGCGCGCGCCGCGAACCGCCGCCGCAGATAGTCGCTCCATCCTTCCGCAGCGCAGTTCCATTTACCGTCGTCCTGTACCCACTCCGAGACGACCGTCACCCACAGGTCGGGCGACATTCCTTCCGTCTTGGCAAAGAGCTGCGGATTCGCCCGCGCCGCAGCCTGCAGCCCAGCGAGCCACGTGCCGTCGAACGTGAACGCAAAGGCATCCTTGCCCAACAACGCGAAAGTGTAGTCCTTTCGCTCGTACGACCAGTCGCCGTCCGCACACCCCAGCACGTAGCCGCCGTAGCCGTCCTCGGGGTTGCCGTCCACGACCACGACGAACGGCAGCAGCTCCTTCGCCGCAGGCAACGTGTCGCGGAAGAGGCGGCCGTCCGTCCCCATAGCGTAGAGGCGCGGCTCCGTGACGGGAGGTTTCTCGGGGAAGCGTCCCTTCCACAGGCTACGCGGATCACCCCGCAGCTTCGGCGCTTTTCGCGCGGCGGCGGCGTCCGCCCACGAGAGCGCCACGCGCTCCGGCTCGCGCGCGATCCTCGCGAACGCGAGCGCGGCCTTCTGACCGCTCCATCGGCGCGGGATAGGGTTTTCAAGCGTCGCGACATTCGGATCCACGTCCCGCGGCGGCAGATACGCCCACTCGACGGCAGCAAGATTCGACGCGCAAGCAGCAGCCAGCGCCACGCAAACGATAATTGATTTCATGTCAGCATTCATGATGGTCCAAGCCCTCGCCGGCAAGTATACCAAATTTGCCGGGCACAGATTGTAGTTTTCCGACAATCTGTGCCGTACCATATCATGGAGAGCCGCCATCTTGGCGGCGAACTACTTGAAATAAATCATCGTCCCCTGCAGCACGGCCGTGTAGACGAGAGACTTGCCGTCAGCCGCGACCTCCACCCTGCCCAAACGGCGGCCGCCAACGAACGAGACGTTGTCCGCCAGGTTCTGCAACGCATCGGGCGAGGCGACATCACACGCGAGGAGCGTCACGCTCCCCTCCTTGTACACCTTGCCGAACGCTGCGGCATCCAGAACGAGCCTTGCGGCGGCATCCGCCTCCACCTTGCCGAACACAGTGAGACGCACCACGTTCGTTGCTGTCGCGTCCGATGGCAGGTCGAACTTCAGCGCGGCACCTGCACCCACGGACAGCTCGCCAATCGCCCAGTCCTCGTCCAGCGTAGCGGCGTAATCGCCGTCCGGCAGAAACACGCGGTCGGAATAACGCGGGATGTTCTGTCCGCCCGTGCCGCTGACCGACCATTTGCCGCTCGTGCCGAAGTTGCCGTCGGAAAGATTATCCCATGTCATCACGCGCGGCGCGAAAATACGCTTCTGATCCATTGCCGCATCCGCAGCCAGCTCGTCTGCGGTGAGTTCCCTGTCGTAGAACCGAAGCGCGTACACTTCTCCGTAGAATGGACGATAGCTCGCTTCCTTATTGTCGCCAACGATCATCTTCTCGGCCAGACAACTCCATGAGTCGTCTTCTTTCGTATTCGTGTTACGCGTACCATCAAGATATGTCAGCGCCGCCTGCGCAGCGACATTGGTGTATGTCGCCGCCAGAACATGGACAGAATTCGAATTGAAGGTACCAAGGGCTACGCCCCAATGTTTTACGCCTGTAGTCCTTGAATTGATTCCAGAGAAATAAGCGTTCACACCGTAACCTCTGAAAAAGACCATCTGCTTACGATCTGCGTTGGATGCGTTGAGCAAGACCGAATTATGCCCTCCCCCGTGCCCGTCGTTCGGGTTCTGGTACGTCGAACGATAGGCCACCTCGATGGTCTTGTACGCAGGAGCCGGCGAATCGCCCACGGCGGACGCCCTGTAGGCAACAAGAGCGTTTCCGGCCGCGTTCCACTGACCATTGGCGGTCAACGTCAGATCAAGACTGCCCTTGAGGTCTTTCCAGACCGTCGCGCTCGGATCATGCGTGCCCGTACCCGCGTTGTTTTCGCCGTCCCACTGCCCGATCAGCCCATCCTGCGTGTAGCTCGCGCTCGTCATGAAACGTTTACGGTCGATCAGGTTGTTGTGCGCAAGTTCGGCCTTCGTGAGCCGCCGGGAATACAGACGGATTGCATACACTTCGCCTTTTGACGGGGACCCTTCGGCTTGAGTGGAATTGTCACTGTAACGCCCGCCGACTGAGACTCTGGTACGCAACCCCCATCCTTCAGTATACGTTCCGTCCGATCGCCGTTCGCCATCGCAGAACACGTCACTCACCGCCTCGTTGTCGCCGTACAACGCCACAACGCTCGTGATCTCGCCGGCGCTTGTCCGCCTGGCGATGACTTTCGTCGATTTCGCAGCTTCAAAATAGACTTGATTTGTCGGGGTAGACACATAGCGAAATACGACAAACCTGTTTGTATATCCGCTGTGGAACAACACGCAACTCTTGTTCGGCTGGAACGGCTTGCTGTACACGACCTCAATGGTCTTGTACACGGGCGCTTTCCTACTTCCATACGCGGCGGCGCTGTTGACGGCGAGCGCGTTCCCGTTCGTCCAGCAACCGTTTTCGGTCAACGTCAGGTCGAGGTTGCCCGCGAGGTCTTTCCACACGGTCGCGTTGGGATTGTGCGCGCCCGTGCCGGCGTTGTCGATGCCGTCCCACTGCGTAATCAACCCGTCCTGCACATAGCTCGCGCTCGTGTAGGTCGTGGCCTGCGCCGAGAGGGTTACGCTCGCCGCGGTCACCGCCACGAGAATCGTTCCGAACTGTGTTCTCATCGTTTTGCTCCTTTTCTGCGCCTTTTCCATGGCTTATTCTCCGTCGCGGCGAAAACACACTCCGCCGTGACGCCGCTAATTATATCAAAAAAGCCGTTCGCCCCATAGCGGCATGACGGCCGGGAAGCCGGCGGCCTCGATGCGTCGGCAGTCGGACATTCCGTTCTCGTACGTCCAGCGGGCGCGGCCCTTGGCGTGCCCAAGTTCCTGGAGATGCGCCACCACCGCCTTCTTCGGCCGTATCGCCTCGGCGCATGCCTTCGCCGGATCCATGCCGCAGCGAGGATGGAGCACCCAAAGGTCGGGCTGGCGCGAGACATGCAGCTTGGCATGGCTATAGCAGTCGCCGGAATGGAAGAGCGTGAAATTGCCGATCTGCACCTCGAACGGCGTCGTGAAGTCGATGAGATAGGGGTTGTGGTCGCAGAGGCCGGTGATCACCGTCACGTCGTCGATGTGGAAGGTCTTCGACTTCGCCCGCGTGTAGCCGCCGAACTTCATCCTGTCCGTCACGCCATAGTTGGAGAAGAAGTTGTTCACCACCGTCTTTCGCTGGACGCGATCCATCAGATGCGTGAAGCGCTCCGTGTAGTGGTCGTTGTGGTTGTGCGTGATCAGCGCGAAGTCCAGCAGCGGAGCCATATCCTCCGCCCTGCGGTGGTGCAGGTCGATGGAGAACGTCTTCTTGGGCGACTTCACGATCAAGCCCATGTTGTACACGTACCAGACCGCCGGATGGTCAATGTCCGTGACGACCGTCTCCTTCACCTCGCGCAACACCTTCTCGAATGCCGCCTCAAGTCGCCCAAGCACGGGGAAACGCCTCGTCGCCGCATCAAGCTCATCCTTCGCCAGCTCGATGCCCGGTCGCCAATACGCAGCAAACTCGTCAGGCGTGATGGCGTCGATCTCGCGCTGCCGCAAGTCCAGCTCCGCGGCATCTGCCGCATCGGCACCCCGCGCGGCCTTCGCCGCAACCGCCGCCGCGAACATCCCCGCGCAAAAACTTCTTTTGTTCATGTTCATGGTTGACTAGCTCCTTAGCAGAATCCTCACCTATTTTGCATTTGCAGTTTAGGTGAGGATCGTTTTTACCTGACGATGACGGTCATCCCGCTCGGGCGCTGGGCGACGACCGCGAACCAACCGGCGTTCCAGGTTTCCGACGAGGCGTCAAAACTGTCCGTCGTGATCGTGTTCGCGGTTGATGATATCTCCGCCTTCCCGACACGCGTCCACGATCCGCCTGCGGAACCGTCATGGCGGTAGGCATACAGCGACTGATTTTCCGCATCCATATTCCGCCAATCGTAGCGGAATGTGATGCTCATGCCGCCGAACGAGATCGGTGTGGGGATAGCAGCCGTCCCCTCTACGCTGGAAAGTCCGAACCGCCACACCCCGGCGACGACGTCGCGCGACGAATAGAGCGGAAGGCCAGCGGGGATATCCGTCCTGTCGGGCGCGTAGAGTTCCGCGAAGTTGTAGTAGGTCGTATTCGGCTTCGTGACAAGGGTGTAAGTGAAGCTGTTCATTAAGTTTGGCGTCGTGCGACTCGGGTAGTCGCCAATGGTGGGATGGGAGGTTTTGTTCGCCGTGCAGTCCTGCGTGCGCGGATAGATGAGCCGCCCCTTGTCCACGGCATACCAGCCGTTCGTGCCACAGACGTTGTGGTTAACCGAGTTCGTGCCGACAGTCCGGAAATGCGAAAGGTCGAGGTCGCGTTCTATGCCCTCGCCGTCAGCGATGACCTGTCCGTACATCATGATGCGGAGCTTGGACGAAAGGTTCTGGATGGCCCCCCATCCCGTAATGCGCCCAGTCGTGTTGGTGGCACTCTCGCCGAGAAACACCTTCCAGCCACTCGCGTGCCCATGCACCTTGAGCGTGCCGCCGCGCAAATCGACAAACCCCTGCGCTCCGGGCACCTGTCCGACATAGAGGTACATCACGTTGCTGACCACGGCGCCCTCGTTGACGACGAGGCGACCGACCGATGCCGCAGGGGCAATGACGATGTTTCCGCTGTTGCCAGAGCCGCCAATCATCAGATCGTCGTTGCATTCGAGGACGCCGACGCTATTGTTTTCGTGCGCAATGCGGATTTCCCGCCCCTTCTGCTTATTCAACGCGCCGCCCTTTTCGAGAATGAGATGCCCGAAGGAACCGCTCCATCGTCCGATCGTGAACTTCTGGTCGACGGAAAGCTCGCCCTTGTTGACGAAAATGCCAGAACCGCTGCCCCCCACGAAAAAGTCGTACAGGGCCATCGATCCCTCGTTGGTGACGATGCCGTATCCGTATTGACGACCGACGATGAGTTCTTTCACACAGCTAAACGAACCGCCTTCCCGAACATTCAGCCAACTTGTTCCACTTGAGTATCCGAGAATGAAATTGCCGTTCGCCGTCCACTCGCCGCCCGACTCGATCGTGATGAGACCGCCACCTGTTTTACCGGAACGGCAGTTGCCGACCACCACGTCACCTTCATTCGTCATCGTCCCGCCGTCCTGAACGGTAATGCCAATCACGTACGTATTGCCATGATCCTTGTCGCAGATCTCAAGGGCTCCCGTCGCCGCATGTACGCCGTTCGTGACGACCATGGGCTTTTTGTTAGAAGCAACATCGTTCTTGCTTGAATAAAGGAACACGTAATCGTTCGTGGTCGGAACGCGGTTGATCGTCGCGCCGCTTCCTGTCGTATCGAACCACTTGGCGGCAAGGTCCCAGGGGTAGATGCTTTTACCGCTGTCCGGCTTGTAGCAGACGTAGATATCATTTGTCGGCAGGGCAAACAGCGCTGGCGCCGCCAGCGCACACGCAAGCGCCACTACCTTAACCCTGGCAAAGAAATCTCCTATGCAATTTTTCATGCAATGGATTATAGCAAATCGACCGTTTGGCAGGCAATCCGAAATCCGCATCTGTCCAAATCGCACACGGGACGGTGCCCTGCGATTGTGGTATAATCCGCCCATGCCCGACGGACAAAAGCCAGCCAACAAGGTCCCCTTCGCCCTCCCGCGCGTGCTCGCGTGGGAGGTTACGCGGCAGTGCCCGCTCAAGTGCCGCCACTGCCGCGCTGGCGCAGCCAACGTGCGGTACGCCGACGAGCTGTCCACGGACGAATGCCTCCGCGTGATCGGGAGCCTGCCGCCACTCATGGTCATCTGGACGGGCGGCGAGCCGATGCTCCGCCCTGACATCCTCGACCTCGTGCGCCACGCGACGACGCGCGGCCTGCGCAGCGTCATGGCCCCATGCGGCATGCTCGTCACAGAAGACCGCCTGCGCGCGCTCAAGGACGCAGGCGTGATGGCGTGCTCCTTCTCGCTGGACGGACCGGACGCCGCCTCGCACGACGCCTTTCGCGGCGTGCCCGGCGCATACGAGAACGTGACGCGCGCCATGCGCATCGCACGCGCCATCGGCATGCCCTTCCAGGTAAACGCCACCATCTCCAGCCTGAACGCAGACAGGCTCGACGACCTCTACGCGCGCGCCCTCGAGCTCGGTGCCGCAAAACTCGACCTCTTCTTCCTCGTGCCCGTAGGACGCGGCAAGGGGATCGCCGACCGAGCGCTCTCCCCGGAACAGACCCGCCAGACGCTAGACTGGGCGTTCCGCAAGTCGAAGGAAGGCCCTCTCGCCATCAAGGAGACATGCTGCCCGTCAGCCCCCGCCTACTGGACCGAATGCGGCGGCGAGGCCTCGTGCGGCCCGCGTCCATGCGGCTGCCTGGGCGGACGCGGATTCGCATTCCTCTCGCATGTCGGCGACCTCCAGACGTGCGGCTTCATAGAGAAGCCGTGCGGGAACATCCGCGACTTCAACTACGACCTCCGCGCGCTAGCCGCCGCAGCCGCCAATCCGCTCGGCGAACGAGGCAGCTGCCGCGGCGTCATCGCCTGACGGACGCGAGCGCCTCCCAGAACGGCGCAAGGAACGACTCCTCGTCGGAAATCTCCATGCCAAGCGTGTTCGGCTTGTTCTTGCCGTGGAAGTCGCTTCCCGCAGTCACGGCAAGGCCGAGCGAGCGCGCCGTGCGCAGATGCAGGATCGTCTCCTCCGGCGTGTTGGTCTGATACTCGGCCTCGATGCCGTCCAGGCCGATGTCCTTCAGCCGCGCAAGCCCCGCCCTCAGCGCGTCTGGATCGTCCGTCCAGAAGCGTGGATGCGCCATCACGGCTACGCCGCCCGCGCGGTGGATCGCGTCGATGGCGCGCTCCTGCGCCGGACGGAAGCGAGTGGCGTAGGCGGGCGCGCCCTTGCCGACGTACTTCGCGAAGGCGTCCGGCACGTCGACGGCAAAGCCCTTGTCCACGAGGACGCGCGCCATGTGCGGACGTGCCACGATCTTCCCGTTCGCGTACTTGCCGACCTCTTCCATCGTGATAGGTATGCCCATGCCGTTTAGCTTGGCGAGCATGATGGCGTTGCGCTCTTTCCGTCCGGCAAGTATTTCACCGAGAAAGCCGGCAAGGCTCGGTGCCACCGGATCGACGCCCAGCCCCAGCATGTGGAACTGGCGGTACCCCTCGCCAGGCTCGACGCTCAGCTCGATGCCGGCGAGCCGCCGGCCTGTCACGCCGATGCGCTCGCATTCGGCGAGGAAGCGTGCACAGCCGTCGCAGTTGTCGTGGTCCGTCAGGGCCATAGCCGAAAAGTCGCGGCCCATCCGCGCCAGAGCTTCAGGCGTCTCCGTGCCGTCGCTGGCAATGCTGTGCAGGTGGAAGTCGATCATGCCTATGCCCTCGTACGCGCCGTCTCACTGCTTCCGCACGAGACGCCAGCCTGGCGGTGCCGCGAACTTCTCGTCGGCCTTGCCGCCCTTCTTCGTCCAGCCGTACGTCACCGAGCCGCCGGGCACGGGAAGCGTGGCGGAGCAGGATTCCAGCGGCACGTCCGTCGCCTGCACCGTCACGGTCTTCGCGCGCGCGTCTATTGCGGCAATGCCGAGCACGTTCTTCACGTAGAACACTGCCGCATGGCTCGCGAAGCCGTGGTTGCAGCTCGCGTGCGGCGTGTCGTTCTCCCACAGCGTGCCCGTGCGCTCCGCCATGAAGGAGAAATATCCCTTCGTCTCGTCGAGCAGCTGGCGGCCAAGCCCGGCGCGAGAGAGAAGCTCGAGGCGCAGGTAGTTGCCGATGAAGGCGTTGGAGAAGTATATCTCGGGATGCTTCTTCGTCTCCTTGCGCTGCGGACCGAAGTCCGTAAGCAGCGTCTTCCACAGGTCGGGATAGAGCTCGGGAGTCGCCGTGCCGAACATGAACGCGTAGTACTGGCACGTCTCCGTGCACTTGCCGCTCGGCTTGAGCGTGCCGTCC
>CAMPAF010000055.1 GCA_946631535.1 uncultured Verrucomicrobiota bacterium | reverse complement strand
ACTTCGAGCTGTGGTGCGACTCGCGCCGCGTGACCGGCGAGAAGAGCCAGGACCTATTCAACATCGTCTCCATCGACACCTACCACAAGCACATCCGCGTGATGCGCATCGGCGCCGAGTGGAACCGTTACCTCCAGCACCGTGTGGCGATGTGCCTCGACTACGCCGCCCTCCGCCAGGTCTGCTAGGTGTCCTTCGGGGACAGACCCTTCATGCCACACGCCTTGGCGCAGAGCGTCCGCCATGCGATGAATAGAGACTATCTTTCCCGAACCTGCCGACCTTGCGGAGGGTAGGCGATCCGCGGAACTTCGCGCCCAGCCGTGCGGCCATCTCGCTCACGAAGCCGATGCCGCCGAAGATCAGGCCGTTCACGAGTCGCGAATCCCTTGCGGGAACATCCGGTCCTTGGCATCTGGACACGTCCATGCCGATGATGGAGAGCCCGCGGATCGCGCGCTTGTCGCCATGGACGGCGGCCCCCAGACCACTCCAGCGGTAATTGTCCGCAGAATCGACCATCCGTGCCCGAACGGGATTGCAGTGAATATAGTTCGCCACGACGTGCACGGCACCGTTCCTGTCGAGCAGCACGCTCTTAAAGCGACCGCACCACAGCGTCCCCTCGTGCCCCAGCTCCCGGTTGTACCATTGCGTCACGCGTTGCTTGAACGTCTTCATGAACTCGCTGAGGTCGCCCATCCTGGCGCGCAGGCGGTCCAATATCCGCATAGCTTCATCATCCCTGCCTTCAGCCCGCAGCCGCTCAAGTTCGTTCCTCAAGGCTACCGCACGAGATTCGCCATAAAGCGCCCCTACGCGGTCTATTATAGTCTGCTCGTCGATCCTCCCGGCTTCTGGAACATGCACGCAGAGGTGGAGATGGTTGTCCATGACCACGTATGTGCATACATCGACCCCGCTGAACTCCGCCGCCCTGCGCATGAGGTCGAGGAGCCGTCGCTTGACCCTTTCGTCCCTCAGCAGGAACTCCTTGTGCGCGATGCGGTCTATCACGTGATAGTACCCTTCGCCTGACAACTTGACTCTGTTTGGTCTTGCCATTTATGTATCCTTTCTGCCGACTTTCTGCCGGCGGGAAAGAGGATATCAGTTCTCCAGGGTCGAATTGTCTCAAAATTGTCTCAAATATGTCTCAAAATTGTCTCATGGTCTGGAAGGGTCTGTCCCCTCAGGAAGGGTCTGTCCCCTCAGGACGCTCCCAATCCAGACGGGACAGAGGTCGATTTCCATGTCGTTGACATGGTGACCAAGAAGCGACGTCTCGTGCAGATGGCGTGGACGATGCAGGACCGCGCGACGGTTGCGCGGGAGACGTCGGCGCTTGAGTTGGCTCGGCGGAACCTGTACGTGGACGACTGCACGATCGTGACGTGGGACGACGAGGCGGAACTCGGTTCCGGCATAAAGGTCGTCCCTGCCTGGAAATGGCTTCTCCACGAGAATAACCCGAAAATGAAAGGGCAGCTCGGCGGGACGCCTCGCCCCACCAATTCTGCTGCTCACGCCACCAAGATGGCGGCTCTCCATGTTGCGCCGCCTAGAAGGCGGCTTTCCCAGTCAGAGATTGCGATCCCACCCGTGAGAGTTCGCTTCCGTTCCGCACCGTAATCTCATTGGGAGGGCCGCGCCCCGTCGCGGCCGGATGATTGTGCAATGAGCTGACTTGAATTAATTTGACGAAGTTTTCGTTATCCCGCGCGAAAATATGATATAATCCTTTGCGTTCGTGAATGGAAACACTAGAAACGGCGCTCCATTCGTGAATGGAAGCACTAATTAGGCGGTGGAATGGACGAAGAACTATCAAGGATGCGGCTGATTTCAAATCGGCTGATTGACGAAACGCCAACGGCGTTTCATCGGTATCTTTTCCCGTCGGTAGATTGGGAGAATCGATTGATTTGCATCAAAGGCGCACGTGGTACGGGCAAGACCACCATCCTGCGACAGCGCGCAAAAGAGCGCTTCGGCCTTGATTCGTGCGCCTTTTATGTTTCGTTTGACCACTACTGGTTCAAGACGCATTCGCCGCTTGAGTTCGTCGAGGAGGTCCACAAGCAGGGGGTGACGCATCTCTTCATCGATGAAGTCCACCACTTCGAGCATTGGCAGACGATCATCAAGAACATCACCGATTTCTATTCCGGGATGAACGTGGTTTACAGCGGTTCGTCCATCTTGAAAATGGACAACCGCGAGGGCGACCTTTCGCGACGTCAGATGTCCTACAACCTGAACGGTCTTTCCTTCAGGGAGTTTCTCGCGTACGAAGGGATCATGGAGCCGTCGCCGATTACGCTTGACGAGTTACTGCAAGGCCATGTTGAGATTGCCATGGAGCTTGTGAAGAAGATGCGGCCCATTCCGCTCTTCGAGCGTTACTTGAAGACCGGGTTCTATCCGTTCTACAAGACGGAGCACTCGGGCTATTACGAACGCGTGGTGGAAACGATCGACAAGGTGCTGGACAGCGACTACCCGGCGGTTGAGGACGTGACGCCGGCCACGATCAGGAAGACGAAGAAGATGCTGATGGTGCTGGCCGCGAGCTGCCCGCAGCAGCCGAACATGTCGGCCCTGTACCGCGAGCTCGAGACCGACAGGAACCAGGGGCTCAAGATGCTGTCGGTGCTAGAGCGCGCCGGCCTGCTTGCGCTCGTCCCGTCCGGCAAGGACACGTTGAAGAACCTTTCGCGCCCCGAGAAGATATTCTGCGACAATCCGAACATCATGCACGCGCTCGTCTCCCGCGCCAACGAGGGGACGATACGCGAGACGTTCTTCGTGAACCAGTTGCGCTCGGCTGGACATGAGGTCGTCTGCGCGGAGAAAGGCGATTTTCTGGTCGACGGCCGCTACCTTTTCGAAGTCGGCGGCGCAGGCAAGGGCTTCTCGCAGATCAAGGACCTTCCCGACAGCTTCGTCGCGGCCGACGACATCGAGACCGGCTACGGCAACAAGATCCCGCTTTGGATGTTCGGATTCCTTTATTGACAACAGGTAGTCGTAAAACCTGGTAGACGGCGTTCCGTCGTCGTTCGCGGCTCGGCGGGACGCCTCGCCCCACCAATTCTGCTGCTCACGCCGCCAATAGGGCGGCGCTCCCAGTTGGCGCCGCCAAGAGGGCGTTTTTCCATACGGGAGGGTCGCAGTTTACTGCGACCGAAAAGGGGGCTCCCCATATGGAGAGCCGCCGTCCCGGCGGCGAGCGGGCAGTGCCGGCGGCGGGATAGGACGTCTTACGTTATCGCGGAGGGGAAATTGTAATTGTCAGGACGCGCGGAACATGGTAAAATGCGCCAAACTTCTTTAAGAGGGACTATACCATGAAGAAAACGCTGATGGTGGTGATTGCTGTAGTGTTGGGTTCGTCCGTTGCGCGGGCGGCCACGTGCACGTGGTCGGGCGCGGGCGACGGCACGTTGTGGAGCGACGCCGCGAACTGGGGCGGCACCGCGCCGGCCGCAGGCGACACGGCCACGTTCAACGCGACGGTCACGTTCGCGGAGGACGTCGTCCTGCCGGGCAACCTCACGATCAGCGTGGCGAGCGGCAAGACGGTGACGTTCAACGGCGTCGTCTCCGGCACGGGCAACCTCACGAAGATGGGGTCGGGCAGCCTCAAGCTCCTCAACGTCGCCAACACATACGACGGCATGACCACGCTCTCCGCCGGCAACCTCTACTACATGACGATTGCCAACGTCGGCGAGGCCAGCTCGCTCGGACAGCCGACCACGGTTGCGAACGGGAAGATCACGATTTCAGACGGCAACTTTTTTGCGGTGACGCGTTCGGGAACAACTTCGATGGAGACGGACCGCACGATCCACATGACGGGGGGAACGTTCTACGTGGGCGAGATCAAGGGGACGGACGATGGCATGACCCTTACCCTGAAAGGGCCGTTCACCGGTACGCGGCTCAACGTCCGCGGACGCGGCAAGCTCCGCGTGGAAAGCTATCTGGGAACGGCGGTTACGGGGCTCGGGCGGACTGACGGCGGCACGGTTGAACTCCTCAATCCCACCAACAGCACGACGGCGTCCGTCAGCATTTCCGACGGCATCTTCCGCGTGGCGGGCCTCGGCAAGCCGAGTGCGCTCGGCAGCGGCTCGAAAGTGACGATGGGGCAGACGATGTACTTCACGGTCGGGCGCCTCTTCTACAACGGCACGACGAACGCCGTCTGCGACCGCGGACTCGCGTTCTGCGCCTATACGAACAGCACGATGTCGTATTCGAGCACGGCCACCTCCGGCGGCCGCATCCGCAACGAGACGGCGGGCACGCACGTCGCGTTCACGGGGCCGATCAGTCTCAGCATGCCCAACATGTCGCAGTATCCAACGGCCACGGCCTACATCTGGATCGACGGGCCGGGCGACGGCACGGTGACGAGCGACATCGCGGGGCGCGCGCGCCTTTCGCACGAGCAGGGCGGCACCTGGTCGTACAAGGGCAACTACACGGCGACGGGCATCATCTCCGTCAACAGCAACTCCCGGTTCGAGCTCGACGGGACGGTCTCCGCGGAGAAGGACTCCACGCTCAGCAACAAGCTGCAGGTGAACAACGGTGGCACGCTCGCCGGTACGGGCACAATCCACGGCGCGTCGGTCGTCTACTCCGGCGGCACGCTCGCGGCGGGCACGACGAACCGGTGCGGCACGCTCACGTTCGGCTCGAATCCGCTTACGTTCTCCAACGGCTCGCAGCTGCTCTTCAAGGTGGGGGCGGAGACGAACGACCGGATCGTGGTGGGTGGCGATGTCGTCATGTCCGGAACCGCGACCGCCACGGTGACGCTCGTGCCGTTCGGGTGCGAGGCGATCCACGCCGGTTCCTACACGCTGATGACATGGAACGCGACGCCGGGCGGAACGTTCGTCCTGGCGGACGGCGCGCCGGAGGAGGCGCGGCTCGTGGCAGACGCGCGCGGACTGCGGCTTGTCGTCGCCTCCGCCGCCGACACGCTCGTCTGGAAGGGCGACGGCGCGGCGAACGCGTGGGACTTCTCGGCGGCGAACTGGCTTGCGGGCGGAGAGGCGGTTCCGTTCACGGACGGCGCGTTCGTGCTGTTCGACGACTCGGGCAGCTCCGACCCCGCCGTGACGTTTGGCACGGACGTGGCGCCGTTGTCCGTGACGGTGAACGCGACGTCGAACTACACGTTCGCGGGCGAGCACGGCCTTTTCGGCGACGTGACGCTGGCGAAGAAGGGAAGGGGCGTCCTCACGCTCGCCAACCGGAACGCCTACACGGGCGCGACGGTCGTGGAGGAGGGGGCGCTCGTGGTGCGCGGCGCGCTCGACGACACCTCGATCGAGACGGCCTACGGCGCGGTGTTCACGAACGCGTCCACGGGCGTGATCGGCGGCAACGCCTCGCTCTACCTGCGCTACGGCAACCACTACCTCGCTGGCGACAACACCTTCACGGGTGACGTCACGTTCGACTCGCGCGGCAACTCGTCGGCGGGCAACTGTACGCTTTTCATCCTCTCCTCCAACGCCCTCGGGCGCGCCCGGCACCTGCTCCAATTTTCGCACAGCAGCGCGCTCGACAAGAATTCCCACATCTACCTGGACGGCGCGACGGTCATCCGCGGCGTGACGCTCGTCTACGGCAAGGAGGGAGGAAACCGCAACTACCTGCAGAAGCCGAGCAACAGCTCGACGGCGGGATGGTACGGCGACATCGTGGACGCGGAAACGGGGACCGGGAACCCGGCGGCCGGATACGTCGCGGCCGACAGCGGAACGTTCGTCCTGGGCGATCCGGCCGGCACGAACGAGATTCGCACGGCGGGTGCGCTGACCCTGCGCGGCGGCGGGACCATCCACTGCTACAGCCGCATCAACCGTCCCGGAATGGGCGTCAACCGGGACGACCCCGGCACGGTGATCCTCTACAACACGAACAACGTCTTTTCGACGTTGCAGACGTCGCAGGGCGAGTTCCGTCCGGCCGTCGCCGGCGCGATTCCGACGAACGCCTTGGTCACGGTCGGCAAGGCCGGCACGTCGGCTTCGATTTCCCGCTTCAACCTGAACGGCATCGACGTGACCGTCGCGGGACTCGCGGAAAACAATCCTGAGGCGCAATACGCGCCCAACAAGCGCTACGTCTCGTCCACGGCTCCCGCGACGCTGACCGTGAACGGCGCCGTCAACCGCGCATGGGGATCCACCCATTCATGGATCGAGGGCTCGCTTTCGCTCGTGAAGGCCGGATCGCACACGTGGACGCTGAACGGCACGAACACGTATACGGGCGCGACGACGGTGCAGGCGGGCTCGCTCGTCCTCAACTCGGCCATGGCGCTCGGCGGTAGCACGAACGTGGTGCTGACGGGCGGCACGATCGCCGCGAACGCGAGCGGCACGTTCAACGCGGACGGCACGCTCACGGTGCCGGATCCGGCGAACGGCACGCTCTCGCTCGCGGACGGCACCACGCAGACGATCGAGTATCTGGTGATCAACGGCGTCGTGCAGCCGTCGGGCACGTATTCTCGGGATAAGGCGGGCGCCAACCCGCGCCTTGCGTTCCTCGCGCGCGGCACGGGCTCGGGTACGCTCCTCGTGCGCAAGGGATCCGGCTGCACGATCGTCTTCCGGTAGGCGTACCCAGCGCTCTCGGCATGGGCGCGTCATCGTTTGGCGGCGTTCGCATATAATTTCATTGGTGGCACGTTCCGCTTGCACGAACGGCCGTAAAATGCGATAATACCGCAATGGCAAAAGAAGTGACAGTCTTGTCCCTTGAGGGAAAGTTGCTGCGTGGCGTGCGCTTGGCGGAGTCCGGCGGCGGCTTCGCGCGGCAACTTGCCGAGACGTGGATGCTCGATCCTGAGGCAGGCGAGGAGGGGGGAGCGGACGCGCAGGAGAGCGTCCCTCCCGCTGCGGACGGCAACGATGCGGACATGGATGGGCGCCGTCTTGGCAACGAAGAGGACGGTGCCGAATCCGACGCTCCCACCTCTGCCGATCTCATCGCGCAGGCGTTTCTCGAGGCGGCAACGGCGTTCAAGACGCACGAGTTCATACTTTCCGTCCCGCTCTCGCGTCTCCTGGTGAAGGTCATCCGCGTGCCGGTGGAAGAGCGCGAGGACATGGAGGAGGCAGCGCAGGAGGAACTCCAGAAGATATCCCCGTTCCCCGACGAGCCGCTGGTGACGGGCGTCGAGACGGTGGCGGAGACGGACAGGGAGATAGTGGCCGTGGCGGCGGCGCTCCCAGAAGCGGCGGCAGAGGACATCTCGGAAGCGCTCGCGGCGGCGAAGGTGCGCGTTACGAAGACGGACATAACGGCCCTTGGCAGGCTCCGCGCATTCTGGCCGCAGATATGCTCGAAGGAGGGCGTCTCCCGCCGCCTGGTGATGATGAACCTAGACGACGGCTGGGACGTGCTGGTGCTGGATGACGGAGCGCCAGTGTTCCTGCGCGGGTTGGGTAGCGAGGATCGTACCCCGGAAGAGCTGGCCCGCGACGTGACGCTCTCGCTGCTGCAGGGCGAGGCGTTCGGCGGAACGCGTCCCATCGACGACGTGGTGGTGTTCTCCGACACGCCAGTCGACGCGTCTACGCTAGAGAAGCTTGCGGTGTTCGGCCCGGTGCGCACCGCCCAGACGGCGGAGGACGAGTACGAGTCGGCCGAGGGCGTGGCGCAGCGCGCGATCGAGGGCGCTACGTGCGACGTGACGCCGGCGGCGTGGACGGCGGCGCTGCGCGAGGCGCGCTTTAAGAAGAAGTTGACCGTCGGCGTGTCGGTGGCCATGGCCATATGGCTGGCCGTCATGGGTGTCTTCTTCGGCGTGCCGTTCGTGTACGGTCAGCTTACGGCGAGCCAGGCTGCCAAGTCGAGTCGGCACCAGGCCGCCTACAGGGACGCGAAGAGCATCCAGACCAAGCTCGACATGGTGAAGGGATACAGCGACCGCGAGCACGGCGCGTTGATGCTCCTTAAGCAGATCACCGACGCGCTGCCGGCAGGCGACGACATCCGCCTGCGCGAGTTCCGCTACACGCGCGACGAGGACGTGGCGCTCCAGGTGATCGCGGACTCGCAGAACGCGCTCGACTACCAGAGGGCTCTGCACGACCTGAGCGACGCCGACGGCGAGAAGCTGTTTCCGGGCGGGGTGGAGATCCCCGGCGGCATGAGCAAGAACCAGTTCAAGATACTCGCGACGCTCAAGGAGCCGGACGAGGACGAACCGAAGATGCGCCGCGCCAGCGGCAGAAAGAAGGCGCGCTGACATGGGAAAGATGTCGTTGAGAGACATTGCCATCGTGCTGGCGGTCGTGGTGCTGGCGCTGTACGGGCTGGCGGCAATAATGTGGTTCATGACATTCGAGCGCGACTGGGCGAAGTCGGCCAAGGCATACGAAGCCGCGGTGAAGACCTACCGGAAGGAGGCAAACCTCATCGCCCGCCGCGACGAGCTGCTACAGCAGTACCAGGAGGAAGAGGAGAAGATCCCGGTGCTCGGAGAGAACGAGCTCGCGAACGCGACGTGGATGGGGCGCCTTGGAAGCATCGCGAGCGAGAACAACGTTGCAGTGTCGCGCCAGAACTACGGCAAGGAGGAGCAGGAGGGCGTGCTGAACAAGCTCGAGATCGACCTAGAGTGGACAGCGTCTCTCCATAGCCTCGTCAAGTTCCTGTACGCGCTAGAGACGGCAGACCACGCGATGTTCGACGTGCGGTCCATCGGCGTCTCGAACTCCGGCAAGAACACCGGCTACCTCAAGGGCAAGATGACGATATGTTGCGCGTACCTGCGCGAGGATGAAGAGAAAGGAAAGAGCAAATGAAGAGATTTGGTTTTCTGCTGATGGCGTGCGTCGGCCTGCTCGCTGCCACGGGGTGGGGCCAGGGAGCGCAGATGCCTGGGGCGCAGGGCCCGCGGCGCAGTCCGTTTCTGAACCGTCGCGCGGGACGTCTAGGCGCGCAGGGGGCGGATCAGCAGTCGGCGACTTCCGACGAAGAGGCGAAGGAGGCGATCAAGAATGCTCCGAAGGGAACTAACGGAGTGCCGGCGCTGGTGTTCAACCAGGCGCCGCTGGAGCTGGTGCTTGACGCCTACGCCGAGCAATGCGGCAAGACGATCATACCCGCCCCTGACCTGCCAAAGAGCACCATCACGCTCAAGTCGCTCGAGGGACAGCTCCTCACGAAGGAGGAGTACATGGAGGCCATCGAGGTGACGCTCACGATGAACGGCGTGGTGCTGGAGCCGTTTGGTGAAAAGTTCCTGCGCGCTCTCCAGCGCAAGACGCTGCGCACGCAGGGCAACCCGATCCTGATGAACATGCCAGGCAAGCCTCTGTCCGAGAAGGGCAAGGTGGTGAGCCAGATGATCCGCCTCGTGAACATCACCACGGAGGAGGCGCAGAAGGCCATCGAGGGATTCAAGGATCCCAATGGCCAGCTGCAGGCGTTCGAACGGACGAACTCGATCCTCGTGACGGACACGCAGGAGAACGTCAACCGGATGCTCGAGATCATCAAGGACCTCGACGTGGCGACGCCCGTGACGGAGGACGTGTTCGTGCGACAGATCGAGTATGCAGTTGCGACCGACATCAAGACCGCGCTCGAGACGATCGTCACCGAGTCCCAGAAGGAGACGCAGAAGGAGACTTCCGGCGCGAAGACGTCCGGCGGGCTCGGCTTCGGCAAGAGCACGCCGCCGCAGCAGACTGGCCGTCTGCTGAACCTCCCCAACCGTCTTGGACAGCAGAAGCCAGAGACTCCTGCCAACACGCCGAACGCCAACCTCGTGGCGGCAGTCTCCGATGCCGACCGCGGCATGATCCGCGGCAAGGTGCTCATCCTCGCCGACGAGCGCTCAAACAAGCTCATCGTCATCACGAACAAGGCGAACATGGACTTCTTCGACAAGGTTATCCAGACGCTTGACGTGGAGACGACGCCTGAGGTGCAGATCGACGTGATCCGCCTCAAGTACGCGGACGCGGAGGACGTGGAGTCCATGCTCAACGACCTCATCGGCGCCGGTGGCTCGTCTTCGCAGTCCAAGAACAACACTAACGCCAACACGCAGAAGGGCGGTGGGGCGAACAGCAATCTGACGCGCGGCACAACGCAGAACACGCAGCGTCGCACGGGCTCTTCCAACAACCCCACCTTCCAGAACGCGAACGCCTCGCGCCTAGGCGAACTCAACAAGGACAACGTGAAGGTGCTCGCCGACAAGCGCATCAACGGCATCGTGGTGATGGCACGCAAGGCCGACATGCGCGCGATCCGCGAGGTGATCGACAACATGGACGTGAAGCTTAGCCAGGTGCTGCTGGAGACGGTCATCATACAGATCGAGTTGGGCGACGACCTCACAACTGGCATCGACTGGGTGCAGAGGGGGCGCAATCGGGTTACGCAAAATGTTGGCACTGGTCTTTTCACCCAGCAGCTTGATAAAAATGACCCCTACACACGGTCGACGCGCAAGACTTCTGAAGACAGTCCTGCTCCCGGAGCTGTGAGAGGTGCCGATGGCTATTGGTGGGAGCCAAACTACGAATGGGTTGAAACGACGGTCCCTGTGTCGAAACTGGTGCGTGACAGATCGTTCTACAACAATGGCGGCTACAACAACGGCGACCCTGACGGCTATATGCTGGGCGGCGGCGGCGGCTCGGGTTCCGCGAAGTTGGCCAATCTGTTCACGGCTGGAATTAGCAATGCGACTGAGTACGCGGCGCTTGGAGCCAATCCGATTGGCGGCGGTTTGAATTATTACCTGAAAAGCGACAAACTGAACATCGCGGCGATCATTCAGGCGGCTAAGAGTGATAGCAAGTCCAAGGTCCTCGCCTCGCCGATTCTGATGACCGTAGACAACAAGGAGGCTACGATTGAGGCTACTGACATGATTTATCTCTTCAGTGGGTATCAGTATTCTGGTTCAGCCAACTACGGAAGCCAAGTGCGTAACTACGAGAAGCGTGATATCGGCCTGACGGTGAAGGTGACGCCTAAGATCAACCCGAACGGTACGGTGATGCTGACCATCGAAGAGACTTTTGAGACGCAAGGCGCCGACCAGAATGTGCCTAACGAGTCTGGCGGTACGGATCCGTACGCTACGGTGACGACACGAAAGATGTCGTCCGACATTTCTGTCGAGAACCGACAGACGATCGTGATGGGGGGACTCACGAAGAAAACGAACGTGGATTCCGAGAGCGGTATTCCGATCCTGAAGGATATCCCGTATATCGGCAAGTGGTTGTTCGGGCAGGTCACGCACAAGGATGCGCGCTCTGAATTGCTTGTGTTCATCACGCCGTACGTGCTGGACGATGCGGAAGCGTCGCAGGCGGAAGCGTTGCGCCGCAAGAAAGCATTGTCTGATTCTCGTCCGTGGGAGGATGACGGGTGGAGCGCTTCGCCGCTGGCTGATCCCGTCTCGCGCAAGGAGCAGCTGCGCAGATTCCAGGAAGAGTGGAAGAAGCAGGACGAGGAGCGCAAGACGAAGCTCGCCATCGAGAAGGCGAAGATGGATCGCGCCCGCAAGCTAGAGAAGATGAGCGAGGATGAGCGCAAGGCGTGGCTTGAGGTCCACAAGGAAGAGATGGAGAAGGAGCAGAAGGAGGCGTTCGAGAAGCAGGTCGAGGAGCAGAAGGACCTGAAGGAGTTCGTGGACGAGCTGAAGAAGAAGGACATGGAGAAGGCCGAGAAGGCGGTCAAGGAGGCGGACGAAGCCGCCGTGCGCGACAACGAGTACAACAAGTTCATCAAGGAGCAGCAGGAAAAGGGCAAGCCCCTGCCGCCCGGGGAGACGCTGAAGAAGGACGCCGAGGCGCTGAAGGAGGTGGAGAAAGCAGGAGGGTCGCGTTCCAGCGCGACCGCCGCCGAGACGGCGGCTCCCCATGCGGACGCGCAGGAGCGCGTCCCTCCC
>CAMPAF010000054.1 GCA_946631535.1 uncultured Verrucomicrobiota bacterium | reverse complement strand
GGCAGGCCGATCTCGCACGACATGCATTCGCCGATGTACCCGCTCGCCACCAGCTCCGCCGCAACGCGGAACTCGCTCGCGCTGCGCTGCTGCGATCCCACCTGGAACGTGACGCCCGTCTCCTTCGCCACGCGCGCCATCTCCTTGCCCTCGCTGATGCCGAGGGACATCGGCTTCTGGCAGTAGACGTGCTTCCCGGCCTTCATCGCCATGACGGACTGGATCGCGTGCCAGTGGTCCGGCGTCGCGATCAGCACCGCGTCCACCGACGGGTCCGCAAGCACCTCGCGGAAGTCCGCCACCATTCGGCAATCCTCGTTCTTGTAGAATTCGTCAACACGCATCTTCGCGGGGGCGCGTCCGCATGTCTTCTCGCTCCCGTAGCTGTACCTTCCCGCGCTGAGCACCGGGTCGCACACGGTCGTCACCCGGACGCGTGGGTCCTGTAGGAAACCGTTCATGTTGGCGAAGCCTTGCGTGCCGCAGCCGATCACCGCCAGATTCACGCGCGAAAGCGCGGACGGCCGTGTCGGCGGCGTGCGTTCTATGGCGGACATGGAGCTGCGGCAGCCAACGGTCACCGCCGGCAGCGCCAGCGCCGATGTCTTGATAAACGAACGGCGAGAAAATTTCATGTCAGGAATCCTTGTTTTTTCACGGGCGCATACTAGCACAGCGACGGGGCCTAGTCAAGCAGGCAGAAGCACCCGAAGCACGATTACGGACAGCGCGAGGAACGGCTTGCGGAAGCTGAGCGGGAACTCGCGCAGGGCGCGCCGCACCATGGCGTCCGCCGCATATTCGCGCACGAGACGCAACCCTTCGCGGAACGGCACGTCGGTCCTGAACACCAGCGTCAGCATCTCGAGGAGCGAGAACACGCACGAGCAGCTGTAGCTTTCCGCCAGCGTACCGCCCGCCGACGCGTCTATCGCCTTCCGCCGACGCAGGAGGGCGAGCTTGTTCGTCAGCTCGCGGCGGCTGCGGCGCAGTCGCGCGATCGCGCCCCGCGCCTGGAGCGCGTAGTCGTACAGCGGATCGGGGATGCATGTCATGGACTGCGCGTGGAGCATGTACTCGCAGTTGAACATCGCGTCCTCGTAGAGGCTGATCTCCTCGTCGAAGCGGACATGGTGCGCCTCGATGATCGCGCGACGGTAGACGCACCGCCACACGCCACCCTGCTCGCGGTGGGCGAAAAGCGGCCTGCCGGCGTACCATGCGCGCACCTGTGCCGGAGAATATCCGAACATGCGGCTCATGAACCCGGCGCGCACCTCGGCGTTCGTGCGATAGCGGTAGTCGCCCTTCAGCGCCACGAGACGGAACTCCTTCTCGGTCACGTCCCGCTGCCGGTAGGCGAACGCGCAGTAGTCCGCGCCGTCCGCCTCCATCGCGGCGACTCCTCGCGCGAGCATCTCCGGAGAGAACGTGTCGTCGGGATCGGCAAAGAACACGTACTCGCCGCGCGCCGCGTCCAGTCCCGCGTTCCGAGCGGCGCTCACACCCCTGTTCTGCTGGGCTATGACGCGGATGCGCGAATCTTCCGCTGCAGCGGAGGCGAGAATCGCCGCCGTCCCGTCCGTCGAGCCGTCGTCGACGAAGATCGCCTCGAAGTCCGCCAATGTCTGCGCGCGCACGCAGGCGAGACACGCATCGAGCGTGCCCGCCGCGTTCCAGCAAGGGACTATAAGCGTGGCCGTCACCGAATCCAGTCCTCCAGCTTCGGCGCGCCGTTGCGCCACGGATAGTCGCGTGTCGTCGTCGCGCAGTGCGCGCACGCAGGCATCGGGCGCATCAGGTAAAGAAGGATTCCCGTGCCAGTCGCATCGGCCAGCGGCATTCCATCCTCGGCCGGGAACGGAGTGGGTGCAGCACGGTTCCAGTAATGGGCATAGCAACCCATCGCGCACTTGTAGATTCGTCCTTCCCGAAGTATCGGGCAAAAGAAGGACTTCCCCCTGCAATGCCGAAACGCCTTTCGCACATCGACGTTGCCCTCTGGCACGTAACGCGTCATGAACGTGCTGCTGTCCTTCGTCTCAAGAGGCACACCTTCGGAGCGGCATCTGGCGGAAAGTCCACCGAGGCGGTCGCGAATCGGCGGATACACCGACAGCGAAATGATCGTCCTCGTCTCACGGCAAGCCGTCCAGAACGATTCGGGCTGCTCCCCCAGCAGCAACCCATTTGTCACGAGCTCGAGGCGAGTGTTTGGGAAAGCGTCCCGAACAACATGCAAGAACCTCGTACAGTCAGGGTGCAAAAGAGGTTCGCCTCCCATGACACGCACATGGCGTATGTTCCGGAACAAAGCCTTCAGTCGCGCGAAGTCGGCCGACACGCGCCCGATGTCCGCGAACCAGCGGTCGGCCATCGGCGCGAAGTGCGTGCACCCTCCGCAGTTCATGTTGCAGTGGTCCGTGAGGTGAAACTCCAAGTAATGCAGCACTGGCCGTCGCGATGGCCACGAACGGTTGCGAATCCAGCATCCGATCCATGGCGGCAACAACGCAGACAATCTGAAAATCTTGTCGGCCAGAAAATAGACGACACGCTTTTTCTTCACGATACTCGCCCTCCGTTTTCAACATTGGCGCGGCGATGCCGCCGCCGTCCGAGAAACGCCATACGAAGAAGCAGGCGCGCCTTTTGCCCCCATGAAATGTCCAATGCGCGTATTGCCCGAACGGCCAAGCGGGGAGGCGCACGTCTCAACACCCATCGTCCCATCCTGTCGATCTCCCGATCAATGCCCCTCTTCGCCTCCTTGAGGCAGGCCATGTCGTCCTCGTCTACCGGCTCGCAGGTCTCAATGAACGCGTGTACCCACTTTCTGAACAACTCTCCTGCCTTGAGCTTCTCGACTACGTCTGTGCGGCACGAGCAAATGTTCAACGAGGAATCACGCGCCATGAAAAGAAGCTCTGGCGAACAGGCAACGCCCCCGCTCCTAGAAAGACTTAGCCATGTCGCGTCATCTGAGTACCATGCGCGAGGCATCCACACGAAACCGCCACCAGAACGAAACGCTGCCGTCCGGAACATGAATTCGGCGGCACGCTGAATCCTGCGCGTAGCGCCACGTGCATACAACATCCTCGCGCATGTCTCGTATTCAGGGCCTCGTTCTCCGACCTCGAAGACCTTCTCGTTCTCGTCAATGATCGCGATGCGGCAATGAAACAGGTTTGTATGCGGATACTTCTTCGCAAGCGACAGCATTTCTTTGAGATAACGTGGATGGTAGACGTCGTCATCGCTCGCAAGGACTGTGAACTCGCCTCGCGCAAGTTTCATCGCACGGTTCCAGGCGCCGACCAGATCCTGTCCGCCCAGATTGTTGTCATATCGACGAAATGTCACACGAGAATCTGAAAAGCCGGCGACAATGCTCGCCAAGTCCTCCGGTGACCCGTCATCTACCACCACAAGCTCAAAATCTGCGAAGGTCTGTTCCAATATGCTGCCGATTGCCCTTCGCAGAAACTTGCCCTTGTACGCGGGTAAGACAAATGAAACTACTGGTGCTTCCGTGGCGTCCATGCGCATATTCTAGCATATTTCTGCGCCATACGCGCATCGGCGAACGATGAATCATGTTGCCTTGCGGGGGCGGAATGAAGTATACTAGTCCGCGTCACACCAAGAAAGGAACCTGACAGATGAAGAAACTCATGATTGCCGCTGCCGCCACCGGCCTCGCCGCGTCGGCATTCGCCGGACTGTACGGCGACGTCCCCAACGCCACGCACGCATGGGCCGTGCACGACCGCAACCGCCCCAACCCCGTCAAGATCGTCGCCGAGCCCGGCCTGCCGCCCAGCGACGCCATCATCCTCTTCGACGGCACCGAGAAGACGTTCGCCAACTGGTGCTCCATGAAGATGGAGCCGACCAAGTGGAAGCTCGTGGACGGCACGCTCGAGTCAGTCAAGGGCGCCGGCTACATCCGCACGAAGGCGGAGTACGGCCCCAACTTCCAGCTCCACGTCGAGTGGGCCACGCCCGTCAAGGTCGAGGGCGTCGGACAAGGCCGCGGCAACTCCGGCGTGTTCCTGATGAACGACTTCGAGCTCCAGGTGCTGGACTCCTACGAGACCGACCCCTCGAAGGATCCCAACCCCAACCCGAACTACGCCGACGGTCAGGCCTCCGCCATCTACGGGCAGAACCCGCCCATCGTCAACGCGAGCCGCGGCCCCGGCAAGTGGCAGACGTACGACATCGTCTTCCACGCGCCCGTCTGGAAGGACGGCAAGGAAATCTATCCCGGCACGGTCACCGTGTTCCACAACGGCGTCTTGACGCAGGACAACTGGGAGTACGAGGGCCCGACATTCCACATGAAGCGGACGTCGAAGAAGCAGCCCGCAGCCAGGGCGCCCATCGCGTTCCAGGACCACGGCAACCCCGTCCACTTCCGCAACGTCTGGCTCCGCGAGATCCCCTGCCGCCACGCAAACACCACACACGGCGGACCGGACGTGAAGGAAGCCGATGTGAAGGCGCTGCGCGACAAGATCGCCACCGAGCTCTTCAAGAAGATCGACACCTCCAAGGCCACGGCCGATTCCGTCAACCAGATCCTCGAGGTCATCTCCTACTCCATGGAAGAGCCTTTCTGCGGCGCGGCCAAGAAGATATGCGGCGACTACCTCGCCCAGCTCGAGAAGATGGACGCCGCTGCCCTCGACAGGAACAAGAACGAGATCCTGTCCGTCAAGAAGTCCTACGACGTCCTGTGGCGCAACGGCCTCCTGAAGGATTGCAAGCTCGGCAAGTTCATCGCCAAGACCGTCGACCAGAAGGGCTGGCTGAAGAAGAAGAAATAAGCGTGGCACCTCTGCCGCGCCACGATGCCCAAAAATATTTTGGGAAATAATCCAGCCCTTCCACAAAGGGCTGGATTATGTTATTATCTCACCACGAGATACTGTAATTGTGCAGGCTTTGCGCGCCGCAGCAGTGGTGCGCGCCGACAAAAGGAAGTACAGAAGATGAAGAAGCAACAGTTTCTTTGGTGTGTGGCGGGTATCCTCGCCTGCACGATTTCATGCGCGACAGCTGCGACTGTCACAGTCGAGCCGGGCGACGTGACGGCGTTGACCAACCACATGGCCACGCTCAGCGGCGGCTCCACGATCATCCTGAAGCCCGGCGTCTACGACCTCTCGCAGGTCCATGAAACGTATTCCGGTTGGGGCTACTACCATCTCATCGCCAATGGCAAGAGATTGATCATCAAGGGGCAAAACACGAAACACTGGAGCGAGAAGACGCAGGACGAGGAGACGATCCTCCGAGGCGATGGAACTGCGACCATCCTCTACGGGCACGGCGGCGGAGGACGGCAAACGTCCGTGTGGCACATCACCTTCGAGAACGGCTATCGCCCCGAGAAGGCGCCGGACGGCACAGGCATCGGCTCCTTTGGCGGCGGTGCGCTCTCGTGGGCGCAGACCGAACAAGGCAATCCGGCGCTCGGCAATGGCTTAGCCTCAAATTGCGTGTTCCGCGGCTGTAGCAGCGCGTACAACGGCGGTGCCACGCACGGCGTCGACGCCTTTGACTGCTTCTACACGAACAATACGTGCGCGAAGGCCGGTGGCGCAACTCGTTGCTTTGTTGGCAACAACAGCGGATCCACATATCACACCAACATCTTCAAGAACTGCGTGTTCATCGACAACAAGGCGCTGAACGGCGCGGGCGGTGCGATCTACGGCCAGGCGATCGATTCGCTGGCCGACTGCACGTTCATCGGCAACACGGCCACGACCGGTGGTGGCGGCGTGTACTGCGAAACGCCTATGTCCATCATTACGAACTGCACGTTCATCGACAACGCCTCGGGAGACCATGGCGGAGGCTTGAACTGTGCTTTGGCTGTCGGCGCTATCATGGATTGCGCGTTCACGAACAACACGTCCGGAAATCGGGGTGGCGGCCTGTTGTGCAGCGAAACCGTCGGGACGATCTCGGGATGCGTGTTCAAGGGCAACACGGCGAACGGCATTGGGGGCGGTCTACGGGTGAACGGGAACGCCGAACACATCGTCGGCTGCAAGTTCCTGGACAACACGGCGGCGGGATACGGCGGCGGATGTTCCAGCGGCGCCTCGTCGTTCTTCGGCGTGGAGGACTGCGAGTTCACCAGCAACAAGGTGAACGTCGCGACGGACTGCTATGGCGGCGGATTGGCGACGATCGCAAGCGTCTCGCACATATCAGGCTCCACGTTTACCGGCAATCTCTCGCTTAAGGACGGCGGCGCAATCTATTTTCGGAATAACGGCACCGTGACCAACTGCACGTTCCGGGAAAACGTCGCGCGGCAGTATGGAGCCGGAGTTCTCGATTTCGACACCCGCGGGACGGTGATCGACAGCTTCTTCGACGGCAACACGAACGCCTGGGGAAACTACGGATCCCAAGTGCGCAAGGTGCGGCAGGTGACGGGCTGCACCTTCACCGGCTGGGGCGACATGATGGCGACGTCGTACGACCGCTGCACGTTCGACGGCTGCAAGTTCAATTTCGTCACCTGGGCCGACGGCATGATCCAGTTTGCCTCGGCGACCGGCGCCGGGCACATCCGCAACTGCCTGTTCAAGGGCTGTTCGGTTCACACGCTCATCTACAACAACACCGCCGCCGGAACACTTGAGATCGCCAACTGCACATTCGTCAGCAACACCCTCACCACCATGTCGTTCCCGTACAACGGGAATGCCCAGCGGACATCCCCTTATCTCATCTTCGCCTTTCGCTCCGGCACGGAGCCAGAGTCGGGGAAAGCCTATCCCAACACGAACTCGGTCGTGAACTGCATCTTCCACGACAATCGGGTGGACGGAACCCGAAACGACATGAACTTCTACGCGACGGCGCAAAGCACAGTACCCGGCACGGTGGCGCTGAACATCGTCAGCAACTCGATCTACGGCACCTACAACGCCGCCCTGAACAGCGGCTCAGCACCCGTGTTCACGAATGTCACGGCGGTGCCCGACCCGAAGTTCGTCGCGGGCGATCCGAAACTTCCCGACGTGCCTTACTACATGATCCGACGCAATTCTCCGGCAGTCAACGCCGGCACAGGCATGGACTGGATGGCGGACGCCGTCGACCTCGCCGGCACGAACCGCGTCATCGAGGCGCGCGTGGACCTCGGCTGCTACGAATGCTGGTTGCCTGAGACCGGCACGATGATCATGTTCCGCTGATTTTATGAAACGCCTCGTCACGTGTGTTCTTTTGGCCGCCTCTTCGGTCTTGGCCGATCCGCTTCCTTTTACCTTCGCTCCTAAAAACGTAAAGGGAAGCAACGTTTCTTGGCAATCCGGCCGTGAACCGATTCCTTCCACGCGCCCCGCGTTGGAGGTCGGTTTCGCTTACGTGTGCCACGGTCCCGTGGAGATCAACGCGGCGCTGGACTTCTTCGCCGCGGACGGTACGTTCGTCGAACACAAGTTCATGCGGCCTTCGCTGAAGATTCCGGCCAGGAGCGAGTGGGGCAAGCCGAACTTTCACGCCTTTACGTTGCAGTCCACGGCCTACCCCGCCAATGCCGCGAGCGTACGGCTGTCCCTTTCCGGCACTGCGCGTCCCGCAGCCGTCCCCGAACTGCCGCGTCTCGTCCTGAACGCGGTCGACTTCAAATGGGCACTTACCCCGCGTGGCGTGCGCACCGCCAACTGGTTTACGCTTGGCGAGGATGTCGTGTTCCGCGGCGGGCTCCCGCCCGGCAAGACGGGCCTGCGCACCGTCGTGCGCGATTCGTCCGGACAGATCGTCCACCAGTCCGACGCCCCGTCCGCCGAATGGCGGTGGCGTCCGTCGCGTCCGGGGTTCTACACGGCCGCGTTCTCTTGGCTCGACGCCGCGGGCAACGCCACGCCCGCCGTCGAGTCGCTCTACTGCTGCGACCATCTCTCCACCACGAACGCCGTCTTCCGCAACCGCTTCGCCGCGTTCGCGCGCGGCGAGCAGGCGTTCGCCGTCTGCGCCACGCCCGAGCGCGGCGTGGCCGACGCCTCGCCCGTGTTCGGATTCAACCTCGATCCCCTGTCAGGCAGCGAGTACACGGGCGGGACGCCTTTCGAGCTGATCCGCCTTCTCGGCATGCATGCGTTCATCCGCTATCACCGTTTCCACTGGGAGCAGATCGAAGGCGCCGGACGCGGCAAGTACAACTGGAAGCAGGTGGACGACGCGCTCGCCGCCGCCGCCAAGGCCGGTTACGGTTTCGACCGCATCATCATGAACACGTTCGGCACGCCGACCTGGAACTCCACCGCGCCGGAGAGCCTGCGCAAGATCCCTTGGCTTCGCGACCCGCAGTACTACGCGCCGCGCGACATGTCCGCCTGGCACGACTACATCGCGGCGTTCTGCCGACGCTATCCCGGCATCCGCTACCTCGAGCTCTGGAACGAACCCCACCTGCCCGGCTACAGCCTCTTCTGGCAGAAGTCGTCGCCCGCGCAGTTCGTCGAGCTGCTCAAGTCCGGCTACACGGCCGCGAAGGAGGTCGATCCAAGCATCACCGTGCTGATGGGCGGCATCGGGATGCGCTACCTGCCGTTCTACGACCAGTTCGTCCGGCTCGGCGGCGTGCAGTGGTTCGACATGCTCGCCACGCACTGCGGCTACGACATGCGCCCGTTCCGCGCCGTCGAGCGGAAATACGGCGCCCCCTCCAAGCCCTACTGGGAAGACGAGTGGCACACCGTGCTCTACAACTGTTCGGCAGACCCCACGCCCTCCGAGGAGACATGCGCCTACCGCATGCTCACCAATCTCGCCGACATGCTCCACGAGGGCGGCACGCGCATCACGGGCTTCGGACTCGGCTGCGGCGTCCACACGCCCGAGACGGCCCGTTTCTATGCCAAGTCCGAGGGCGTCCAGCAGGTAAGCGGACTCTTCCGCACTCGTCCGTTCCTCGAGCCGCGCCTCGCGGCGCTCGCCCTGCGCACGGCCACCGACCGCTTCTCCGGCGACATCTCGCGCCTCGGCGCGTGGGCGTTCGGCGACGACGGCCAGCAGCGCCTCGCCGCCTTCACGAGCGCCTTCGGCCCCATGGCCTTCGTATGGTGCGCCAACCCCAAGACGGCGACATGGGATTCCGCGCTTCTCGCCACGATGCAAAACAAGGAACTCCTCGACTGGGAAGGCCGCACGGTCACGCCCGCCGACCTGCGTCCCGAACGCGTCTATTTCGTCGTCGATCCCGACCTCGCCCCCGCCCGCGCGCACGGCGTGGCGCTCGACAAGCTCGATTACACGGCGTACAACTTCAAGCCGCAGAAGACACTCGCCACGGGCAGCTACGCGCCACTTGCCGAACCGGTTCTCCTGCACGGCACGAACGTCGTCTTCGCCGCCGATCTCCAGGAAAACCACTTCGCCTTGGACCTCCGCACGCCCGGCGCGCCCGACAGCATCCTCTTTGCAATCGACGTGGAAGGCAAAGGGCTGCTGGAGGACGTCGTCGAACTTCGCGTCTCGTCTGACGGCATGATCGTCAAGCCCCGCACGCCTGCGCTCAAGGGCGACATCCCGCCGGAGTTCTCCCCTGCCAACGTGCCGCTCACCAAGAGCCGCGCCACCGTGAAGCGCGCGGACGGCGGTACGCGCTGGCAAGTCAAGGTGGCGATGAGCGACCTCTACCCGTTCGTCCATTCTCCGGGGCGGCAGATCCGTTTCGCCCTCGCGACACCCGACGGCGGCTGGGGCGAGGGGCTCGGACGCATCCGCGCGCCGCGCGACTTCGGCACGCTCTGTCCCAGCGGACACGGCAAGGCGCTCGCCACGCAAACAGACCTGAAGCGTGCCTTTGGCGACGCGACGCTCACGCCCGGCTCGCCGGCACGCGTGGTCGCCACATCGAACCTCAAGGGGGCAGGCGCGTCCGTGCGCGTGCGGCCCGTTCCCGGCTCGCGCATCCGCTATGCGATGCGTCTACGCGGAAACGCCTCGCCCGAAATCGCCGTGTGGTTGCGAAGTGCCGCCGGCAAGGGCCTCGGACGCCTCAACGTAACGCGCGTGACGCTGACGGACGACTGGCAAGACGTGACGGGCGAGTTCCTCGTCTCGCCCGATGCGGCCAGCCTCGACTTCGTCGTGTTCAGCTGGCGGAACGGCGACGCCCGCTTCGACATCGCCGACTTCTCCCTTGTCAACGAATAGCTACTTCCGCTGCCATTCAAGGTAGTCGGGATAGCTGAAAGGCGGTTCGCCGTAGAGCGCATGGTTCACGCGCGGCGAGCCACCGAACGTATAGACGATCTTCAGCATGCCTTGCCGCGCGAGCGGCAGCGTTTCCGTGAGCGTCACCTTGCCGTTCGCGGGGATCTCGCAGGCACCGCTGAACACGACCTTACCGCTCGCGGCGTCCGTCGCCGTCACCGTGCCTGAGACGGGCGCGAGCGCGTCGTTCACCGCGATCAGGCGATGCGCGTCGTCCAGCAGCACGAGTTGGTCGCCCTGCACGCTCTTGATCGCCTCGTAGGCGCGCTTGCGGTTGTAGTAGTAGTCGACCACGCCGTCGGAGATGATCGGCCAGCCGTCGCGCAGGTTCCACCACATGATGCCCCACGTGCGTCCCTTGCGGGAGCGGAACATCTCGATCCAGTACTTCACGGCCTCGGCCTGGTAGATCTGGCTCTGGTCGACGAACGTCGCGAGGTCCTTGGGGACAGACCCGAACATCGTCTTCACCTGGCGCGGCATGAGCGAGTTGCGCCCGTGCCCCATGTTCTTCGGGTAGTCGGGATACGCCTGCGTCGACTTGCAGCACCACTCGTCGTTGAAGCGGAACGGGTTGGACGGATCGGGCCAGGGATAGAGACCTTCCTTCGTCATCATCTTCTCGAGCGATTCGTACGACGGGCAGCCGTGGCAGCCCATCTCGCTCACGAACGTCGTCGGCGCGTTCGTCCAGTACGCGTCCTTGAACCACCGCTCGCGCGGCCCCCAGAGGTGCTCCTGCGAGAGCTTCGCCTTGCCGGCCACCACGTCGGGCGTCCAGTACGGCGAGCTGGGGAGATAGGGGCGCATCGGGTCGAAGTCGCGCAGGACGCGCGGAAGGATGTCGCGGCTGATGCGCTCCAGGTTGGGGTCTGGCGCGTACGGGCCCATCACCGATGCCGTGGAGCGGTCGATCTCGTTGTTCCCGTTCCAGATGACGATCGAGGGATGGCTGCGGAACCGCACCACCACCTGCTTCGCCTCGTCGTAGATGACGCGCGCGAAGTCCTCGTCCTGCGGCGGCGACACATTGCCCATCATGAAGTCCTGCCACACCATGACGCCGTGCGCGTCGCAGAAGTCGAAGAACGCCTCAGGCTCGTAGACGCCGCCGCCCCATACTCGGATCATGTTGCAGTTGAGGTCGTCGATCATCGCGAGGCACCTGGGCAGGTGCTGCGCGTCGCGCGAGTGGAGCGCGTCCATCGGGCTCCAGTCCGTCCCCTTCACGAACGTCGGCTCGCCGTTGATCAGGAAGCGGAACGTGCCGGGATTCTCCGCCGAGTACCAGTCGGCCCGCTCGAGCTTGACGGTGCGCAGGCCGATCTTGCGCACGTCGCGCGCGAGCACGCGCCCCTCCTCGTCGAACAGCTCGGCCGTCGCGTCGTAGAGCGCCGGCTCGCGCCCCGTCCCGCGCGGCCACCAGAGGTCGGCGTTGCGGACGTACAGGCTGTCGCGCATCTGGAAGAAGCGCACCACGTGCTCCGTCCGCGCCGCGACCTTTCCGCCGCGCGAGAGCGTCAGGCGCAGCGTGGAGGCGTGCAGGCGCCGCCACGGCGCGAGGATCTGGCAGTCCACGCGCACGAAGGAGGTGCGCGCATTCGCATTGACGTTCATCACGAACCAGTGGACGTCGCCGAAGCGCTCCGGCGGCAGGACGTCGAGCGAGACGCTCCGCCAGATACCGGGCGAGACGAGGCGCGGCATGATGTCCCAGCCGAACGCGTGCTGCGCCTTGCGGACGGTCTCCACGTCCGTGCCGCCCACGCGCGAGCGGCCGAGCACGCCGAGGAGCGGCAGGCCGAGCGGCGAGCGGATCAGCACCTCGAGGCGGTTGGTCGGCGC
>CAMPAF010000053.1 GCA_946631535.1 uncultured Verrucomicrobiota bacterium | reverse complement strand
TCGCGTACGCGTTCCAGAGGTAGTCGTCCTTCACGGTGAGGTGCTTGAAGCCGAGATGGAACTCCACGCCCGCCGCATGGCACTTCGCGCCGAACGCGCGCAGGTAGGACATCACGTCCTCCGAGACGAGCGCGAGCCAGCGCGGGTCGCGCGCGTCCGCCGGCGGCTCGCAACCGTACTTCGTGCGCCAGCGGTCGATCACGGGCTTCACGTACTCCATGTGCGGCCCCCACCCGCCGTTGCGGTGGAGGTCGAGGAACACGACTTGCGGCTTGAGGGCGAGGCGTTCGTCCACGAGGCGCAGCTTGTGCGCGCGCACCTCGGGCCACGCGAGCGACGCGGTGGCAAGGCGCGGACCGCCCCCGCGCGTCCGGCACATGTACTGCGGATGCGCCACGTTCCAGTTGGACTCCGTGTACGCCAGCCAGTGGTTCTCCTCCCACGTCGTGTGGATGCCGTAGACGAGCCCGCGCCGCGCGCATTCGCCGCGTACGATGCCGAAGGCGTCCGGCTCCGGACGCTCCAGACGCAGGTTGCCGTACACGCTGAGGCGCGGCAGCTTCCGCTTGTCGAGCGGTGACTCGCCCACGGGTGACGCCTCCTCCGCGCTCGGGTAGCGCATGAGCGAGCCGCCCTTGTCACGCCAAAGCACGGTGGTGGGATGCGTAAGCAGCACGTGCTCGAGCGTCTGCACCGTACCGGTGGCCGTCTCAATGTCGTACACGTGCGCGAAGTCGAGCGAATCGACGAGCGCCACCACGTCGAATGATGCGGCGGCGGATGCGGCGAGGCCGCACAAGGCGGCGAAACAAAGAAGGGATGTCCTTTTCATTTCAGGTTCCTCCACTCGTTCAGTCCACAGCACCGCGGTTCGGGCACGTTTGCGGGCCA
The DNA here is from genome assembly GCA_946631535.1 of uncultured Verrucomicrobiota bacterium. The sequence goes on along the minus strand of CAMPAF010000053.1, from coordinate 11,379 downwards.
GCCCCGTCCGACCTCCAGCGACAGCAGACGCGACTTCGGCAGAAGTCCGCTGCCGATGGACATCTTCTGCGGGTGGTCAAGCGCGATCAACCCGTTGTACTCGGCGCAGATCGGCTCCGCGCCGTCCACGCTCAACCACAATCGATTTTTCGACCGTATTCCCGTGATCTCGTACACGCCGGCCTTCGCGAGCGGATCGCGCGTGTGGAGGCACACGTGGCGTCCGGTGAGGTTGCGCGTGCCCACGTGCGGACGCCCGTTCAGCGCGAAGTAGAGCTGGAAGCCGAGGGGATGCTCGGCGTACGCGCCGAACGCGATGATCTGGAAGCGGTTCGCATCGCCGTCCCAATCCACCTTCGCGCGGATGAAGAACGTCTGTTCCGACCCGAACACGCAGGACGCAGGCAGCGGCGCCTGCGCGGTGCGCGTGAAGTTCGTGCCAGAATAGAGCACGGTCTCGCACTCCTTCCACGGACGCACGGCGGTCGTGGCCGACGGCAGGTCGTTCGCCGTCGGACGGTCCGCCGCGCCGAAGGGACGGCGATAGACGGTGCCGTCGCGGTCGTAGATCAGGCTCTTGCCGTCAGGCGCGAAAAAAGAGTTCTCGCCCAAGCAGATGCGGCGCATGCGTCCGACGGCCGGGTCGAGCACGTAGACGTGCCAGCCGGGATCGTCGCCGCGGCAGCCCGTGAACGTGAGGAGCGTGCCGTCCGGACTCCAGTTCGGCGCGTACGCCGCCATGTCGGGTGGGGTGAGCAGCGCGGATCCCCGAACATCGTCCGCGCGCGCGGCCATGATCCGCCACGGCAGCGCGAACGTGGTCAGCTCCGCCCAGGCGAGCAGCTTTCCGTCAGGCGACACGACCGGCTGCGACACGCCGGTTCCCCAACCCTCGCTCGGACAATAGACGATCTCGCCGCCGTATGGAGAGCCGCCGTCTCGGCGGCTCAAATCCGCCTTCGCGAGACAGCTGCCAATGAAATCGCCCGCATGGGGGTGTCCGGGCGGCGGACGCGACGTGACGAACCAGAGCGTGTGCCCGTCTGGGGAAAGGCACGGCGAGTAGTCGCGCCAGCGTCCGCGCGCGAGCACGTCGCGCGACGTGCCGTCCTTGCCGCGCAGGCGGATGGCGTATCCTTCTTTCAGGTCGCCCTTCCACGTTTCGAACGCGGTATGCAGCTCGTTGCCGTACGAGTAGAGCAAGTCGCCCGTGCGCGTCCAGAACGGAAACGCGGCGCGCCCCGGACCTTTCTCGGCCCACGTCGACGCGCCTGTTCTCAGGTCGTAGAGACCGAGCCACGTCTCGGCGCCGGCGTCGCGCTGGAACGCGAGCGTCGTGCCGTCAGGGGAAAGCGCACCGTTGAATCCCTTCACGAGGGCCTCTTCGCCGCATGCCACCCATACGGCCGCAATTGACAAAAAAACAAGTGGCAGTTTCATCCTTGCCTGTAAGTTTTTTTGGAAACAACCGGAACAACTTGTAAAAACAACATCTTCTTTCTCGCCGCGCAACCGCGCGGCGATCTTGAAACCGGGCGCAGTTGCGCCCGGATGGAAAGGGTTGTTTTTATCAGTTGTCATGGTTGTTTCCTTTTCAACTAAACTTATCCTCATTTACATTCCGCAGCACGGGCGGCGGGCTAAGTAGCGAAAGCAATCCAATCATTTGTAGAACCAGTCGATCGGAACCTTCACGAGACGCGAGTGGGCGAGGCCCTTGTAGGCGCAGTAGCCGAGGAGCGCCGTGCCGTCGTCGAGCGGCTGGAGCGCGATGTAGCAGAACCAGCCCGACGGATCGTCCTCGATGTTCTTGACGTGCATCCACGTGCGGCCCTCGTCGCGCGAGATCGCCGTCGTGAGGGGCGTGCGGCGTCCGTTCGCCCACTTCGGTGCCTTCTTCGCCTCGTCGGGACGGTTCGTGTGGTCGTTCCAGATGGCCAGCAGGTCGCCCGTGGGCAATCTCTTGATCGTGGCGGGCGAGACCGGCGCGACGAGCGCGGAGGGTTCGGGCGTAGACCATGAAACGCCGCGGTCCGTCGAGCGGCTCATGTACTGGCATCCCGCGTTCGTGCGGATCCACATGAGGATGCTGCCGTCCTTCAGCTCCACCACGCCCGGCTCCTGCGCGGCTTTGAATGCGCCCTTCGCGTCGTGGACCTCGAGGATGTTCTTCCCGCGCTGCCAGGTCTTTCCGTTGTCGTCGGAGGTATACGTGGTCACGCGGCCGAGGTTGTCGAACTTCGAGCCGTCGAAACTGTGCTTCGAGACGGCGAAGAGCAGGCGCCCGTTCTTCAGCTGGATCACGCGGTCGTTGTTGAGGACGAAATAGGCGACCTCGTCCGTGATGCAGACCGTCGGCTCGCCCCACGTCTTGCCCTCGTCGAAGGAGCGGCGCAGGACGGGACGGCAGTCCTTCGTGCTGTTCTTGCGCAGGTAGAAGAGCGCGATCTCGCCGCTCTGGAGGCGGAGGAGGCTCACGCTCATCACGTTCATGCCGCCCTCGTTCTTGACGATGATCTCGTCGTTCGTCGTCCAGGTCCTGCCCTTGTCTGAGGAATAGCGCGCGGCGATGTCCGCCGTCGCGTGGTCGGAGCTCGACTTCCCGTAGTAGCGCGAGTAGGCGAACATGATGCGCCCGTCCTTGAGCGGCATGAACGCGCCTTCGCTGTTGCGCGGGTTGTTCGGGCCGGGCGGCAGCTCGAGCCCGATGTGCACGCCCGCCGCAGGCGCGGCGAAGGCGACCGTTGCGGCAACCGCCGCGCAAAAACACAGTATCTTTTTCATAGCATGTTCCTCGTTTAGAAAATCACTGGCATTCTATCACAATCCGTCGAAACGGTGGTTCGTAAAAATAAAAATATCAAATCGCGAACACGCGCACGACGCCCAGATCACCTCATTCCGTTTCGATGAGACCGCCAGGCGCGGGGCGTCAGGCCCGTCTCGCGCTTGAACTGCGTGGCGAAGTGCTGGGCCGACGGGAAGCCGAGCCGTTGCGCGATGTCGGAAACGCGCGCATCCGACGAGGCCAGTTGCTCCTTCGCCGCCGCCATGCGGCACGAGACGAGGAACGCATGCGGCGGGATGCCCGTCTTGCGCTTGAAGAGGAGGTTGAGCTTCGGCGCGGACATCGCGGCCCGGCGCGTCATCTCGTCGATCGTCCAGTCGCGCGCGGGCTCGCTGCGCATCTCGGACATGAGCGCCTCTATCACGTCGTCGTCGCGCTCCGGACGGTTCGCGCTAGGAGAGTCGATCAGCAGCATGAGGAGGTGTAGAACCGCCTCGCGCAGAAGCAACCGACGCGACGTGCGCTCCTTCACCGTGTCGTAGACCTGCCACAGGTGGCGGAAGGCGCGGCCGACCTCGGCGCCGCCCGCAAGGCGCACGGGCAACGCACGCAGACGCGCAACCAGCCAGCGCGTCTCGGCGGGCGAAAGACCGGCCACCGTCGCACCTCCACGAGGGATGCGGAACCACAACCAGTGCATCGCGAGGCTCTTCGGGTACTTCCGCAGAAAATGCGGCGTCTCCGGCTGCGCCACGAACACGTCGCCCACCCGGAACGGCACCACCTTGCCCGCGCAGTCGAAGGACAGCTCCTCGCCGCGCCGACAGAAGAGGATCTCGATCATGCCGGGATGGACATGCGGAAACGTGCCGTCGCCGGGACGGCTGTAGTGCGCGTCGCCGAGGACGGGGATGAACGGCAGGCCGTCTTTCGCCAGGTCGACGACCGTCACTTCGGAATCGACCGGGTACGTCGGCAGCGACACGAACGGGATTTTCGTCTTTTGCGGCATGGCTGGGACACCTACGTCTGTTGTTCGCAGAAGACCTCTTTCACGCGTGCGAGCACTTCGGTTGCCTCCCCGCCTAGAGCGCAGCGTTGCGCTTGATGAAGCCGAGCTTGTCGAGCTTTTCGGCGTAGGCGGCGTACTCCGCCTCGGTGAGCGGCTTGCCGGCGGGAGAGCGGGCGGGACCGCAGTCGAGACCGATGTAGCGCATGATGCTCTTCCAGTAGGAAGCATGCGGCGCGCCGACGACGAGCTCCGCGAAGCGCACCACATCGTCCGTCAGCTTGGCGGCCTCGGCGAACCTGCCGGCGGCGGCGAGACGGCAGATCTGCGCGTGGTGGGCGGGAATCATGTTGTCCGTGGTGCCGATGCAGCCGCTGAACGTGTCGCCGCAGGCGAACGCGCAGAGTTCCTGCTCGTCGGCGCCGGTGAAGAAGATGGCGGGCTTTGGCAGACGGAAACGGAGCGCCTTCACCGTCCAGTAGTCGTAGCCGGTGTACTTTATGCCCTTGACGTTCTTCAGCTCGAAGAACTTCACGTCGCGGTCGGGCGCGATCTGCTGGCCGATGGAATGGATCATGAACGGAAGGTCCGTCGCCTCGGAGACGGCCTTGTAGTGGGCGTAGGCGGCGTCGAAGTTCTGTCCGAAGTAGGCGGGCGCGGCGGACGACACCCAGTCGATGCCGACTTTCGCGGCGTGGCGCGCGAGCGCCACGGCGTCCTGCGGGGCGAGGCAGCCCACGTGGGCGATCAGCTTGGCGCGTCCTCGCGCGGCCTTCACGGCGCGGTCGTACACAGTCTTGCGCTCGTCCACCGAGAGGAGAAATCCCTCGCCCGCGGAGCAGGTCAGGTGGAATCCCGCGAGACCGTTCGCAAGGCCGAATTCGATCGTCTTCTCGATCATCTCCTCGTTCACGGCGCCGTCGGGCCCATATGGCGTGACGAGCGCGGAGTACGCGCCGGACATGCCAGCGAATTCTGGGCCATCGGGAAGGGGAAGGGTTGCGGCGGACACGCAGGAGCGCGTCGCTCCCGTTTGCGCGTTTGCGCTTTTGGCCAGCACAACCGTCGCGCCGGCGATCGCGCCCATGCGGAGGAAATCTCGCCTGTTCGTGTTCATTCGCTATGTTCCTTTGGGCCTAGATTGTACCACATCTTGCGCCGCGAAATGTGTCTCCGCATGGAAAATGTGGTATAATTCTCGCCATGAAAATCCAGCGACTCAATCGGCGCGAATTCTTGGCAATCGGCTCGGCGGCGGCGTGCATGCTGCCGCTTCGCCGCACGGCGGCGCAGGCTGCCGTGCCACCGTCCCGCACGGTGACGATGGCGATCATCGGCTACGGTGGACGCTGCAGGCAGATGCTGCCGGTGTTCCTTGGGCAGCCTGGCGTGCGCTTCCTCGCCGTCTGCGACGTGATAGGCGAACGCCGCGCGGCGGCTAAGAAGGCCGTGGACGACTACAACGGCAACAAGGACTGCGTGGCGTACTCGGACTTCCGCGAGCTCCTAGCGCGGCCGGACATCGACGCGCTGTACATCGCGACGGGCGACCGCTGGCACGCCCGCCTCTCCATCGCCGCCATGCGCGCCGGCAAGGACGTCTACTGCGAGAAGCCGATCGCCCTATCGATCGCCGAGGGCGAGGCCGTGATGCGCGCCTCGGAGCTGTACCAGCGCATCTACCAGGGCGGCGTGCAGCGCCGCAACGTGGGCAACTTCGTCACCGCGATGAAGCTGGCCTCGTCCGGCCGCCTCGGGCGCGTCCACACCGTGCACGCCGGCATGGCGGGCATGGGACGCAGCCGCACGAACACCTACCTGCCTGAGCAGCCGCTTCCCCCGAAGGACGTGATCGACTGGGACATGTGGATCGGAGCGGCGCCCATGCGCCCCTACAACGAGCAGTACGTCCGTGGCGGCTGGCATCAGCAGTACGACTTCCACGGCGACCTCACCGAGTGGGGGTCGCACACCGTCGATCTCTGCCAGCTGGCGCTCGGGCGCGAGCTGACCGCACCTACGCGCTACGTGCCGGTATCGGAGACCGAGCTGCATGCGTTCTATCCCGACGGGTTGAAGATGGTGATGCGGCGGAACGGATTCAAGGATTCCTGCGCCATACGCCTAGAGGGCGACGAGGGATGGGTGGAGACCGACGACTCCGGTAGCGTTTACGTGAGCGATCCGCTTCTCCTGGAGGGGCATTCTATCCGCCACGAGAGCTGGACGCGCCCCGTGGCGCATCCAGCGGAGTTCATCGCATGCGTGCGTTCGCGCCTGCGCGCGAGCGCGCCGGCGGACGCGCTCCACTTTTCGCACGTCGCCTGCCACGCGGCCACGGTGGCATACCACCTGAACCGCGAGCTGAAGTTCGACCTCGCCACATGCACGTTCCCCGGCGACGAGGAGGCCTGCAAGCGCCTCATCCGCTCGAATCGCGCCCCATGGCTTCTGTGACGGGCTTGGATATGATATAATCTCGGCATGAAAAACTGCCTGATCCCCTTGATGCTCGCGGTGGCCGTGCAGGCCGCCGAGGTTAAACAGATATTCCGGCCTGAGCGCTACGAGCGCGGAAACGTCAACATCGTGCCGCTCCAGCCCATCGACGACGCGTCCTGGGTCTGGTTGCCGGGACACGACGTGTGGGGAGGGGCCGTTTTCTCCGAGACACGCGCGAAAGACCTTCTTGAGAAGCCGAGCTTCTTTGCCCGCTTCCGCAAGGAATTCTCCGTGCCGGCGGGCGGCGCGCCTTTGAAGTTCGACGTGAGCGCCGACGAGAGGTTCATCCTGCTGCTTGACGGCGTGGAGGTGGCGCGCGGGCCCCACCGCGGACAGGCGGTCCACTGGAACTACCAGTCCTACGAGATATCGGATCTGCAGCCTGGAAGGCACGTCATGGAGGCCGTCTGCTGGCAGATCGGCGACCACGCGCCGCTCGCGCAGATGTCGGTGCGGGGCGGGTTCATCCTCAAGGCCGAGGGCGAGTACGACAAGCAGCTCACTACGGGCAAGGCCGAGTGGAAGGTGGCGCGGCTCGCGAACACGCGCATGACCGACAAGGGCAACAGCAAGACGTTCGGCGTGGGCTCGCAGTGCGAGGTGACCGGCACGGCGTTCATCGACGAGAAGCCGCCACAGGATGCGTTCGTGCCGGTCAAGGTGGTGCGCAAGCCGATCAAGACGTTTGGCGGCCTCATCGTCCAGGGATGGATGCTCTTCCCCACCACCATCCCCGACCAGATGCACGAGAAGAAGACGCCGGGCGAGATTCGCAAGGGCCCGAACCTGATCGCGCCAGGCTTCACCGTGCCGCCGAACTCGTCGGTCAAGGCGTACTGGGACCTCGGCGACTACTACTGCGCCTACCCGGAGCTGACCGTGCGCGGCGGCAGGGGGGCGACGGTGCGCTGGGGCTGGACAGAGTCGCTCCGCGACGAGAAGGGGCAGAAGGGCGACCGCGCAGCGATCGACGGCAAGGACTTCACCATCGGCATGGTGGACACCTTCCGCGCCGACGGCCGTCCGCGCGGCTTCTTCACCTCGCCCTGGTGGCGGTGCGGGCGCTGGTGCATGCTCGAGGTGACGACGCAGGACGAGCCGCTTGTCATGCAGAAGGTGGAGATCGCGGAGACGCGCTATCCCACGCCGCCCTCGGCCGAGTTCCGCTGCAGCGACCCCTCGCTCGACGCGGTGCAGAAGATCTGCGTGCGCGGCATGCAGATGTGCATGCACGAGATGTTCTTCGACTGTCCGTACTTCGAGCAGCAGATGTATCCCGGCGACAGCCGCGTGCAGTATCTCACCGTCGGCGCGCTCAACAGCGACGACCGACTCATCCGCCACGCGATCTCCCTCTACGACTTCGATCGCCGCGAGAACGGCCTCATCGCGATGAACTTCCCCACGCGCGGCACGCAGGAGTCATCGACGTACACCCTCTGCTGGCTGCTCATGTTCCGGGACTACATGGCGAACCATGCCGATGTCGCCTGGCTGAAGGCGCGCCTTCCCGGCATGAACCACACGCTGATGGGCCTGGCGCTCCACGAGGGGCCGGACGGCCTCCTGCGCGACCTCGCGGGCTGGAGCTTCATGGACTGGGTGCCGAAATGGAAGGGCGGCGTCTCGCCCGACGGCGAGGGGCCGCGCCCGAACGCGCTGAACAACCTGTTCTACCTCTACGCCATGCGCGGCGCGGCCGAGGTGGAGGACGCGGTCGGCGAACGCGAGCTGGCCGCGTACTGGCGCGCGAAGGCCGAGCGCCTGCGCCCGGCGATCGTAGAGGCGTTCTGGGACGACGCGCGCGGCCTCATGGCGGACACGCTGAAGAAGGACCTCTACAGCGAGCACGCGCAGTGCCTGGCCATCCTCGCCGACGCGCTCTCGCCCGCCCAGCGCGACCGCGCGTTCAAGGGCCTCGTGGAGGCGACCGACCTTGCGCGCACAACCGTCTACTTCTCCCACTACCTCTTCGACACGTACATCAAGATGGGGCGGTCCGACCTCTTCCTGAAGCGCCTCGACCTGTGGCGCGAGTACGTGAAGATGAACCTCTGCACGCCTCTGGAGGCGCCGGGAGCGAACGCGCGCAGCGACTGCCACGCCTGGGGCTCGCATCCGCTCTACCACCTGCACACGGGCGTCCTCGGCGTCAGGAGCGATGCGCCCTTCTTCGCGAAGGTGCGCATCGCGCCGCAGCCCGCAGACCTGAAATGGATCAAGGCGAAGACGCCGCATCCACAGGGCCTGGTCGAGACGGATCTCAAGTTCGCGGACGGCGGCGTCTCCGGCACCGTCATCCTGCCGGGCAACCTGACGGGAACGTTCGAATGGAAGGGGAATACGCTTCCGCTCAATCCTGGAAGCCAGTCGGTTTCGTTGCGCTAAAATCCTCACGTCGAAAAACTCAAGTCATTAAAGGAGATACAACATGAACGGAAAGAAATTGTGCGTTTTCTGCGTGGCGGCATTGTCCGCAATGACGCTCTTGGCGCAGATCGAGCTCGTGTCGCCCGCGAACAACGCTGTCGTGCGCCAGATGCATACGGTCCAGCGCGAATACGCGAAGGCGCCTTGGTCGACGTGCGAGAAGTGCTTCGACGGCGCGAAGAACGCGACCAAGCTCAGAAGCCGCGGCTCCACGCCCGTACCGATCAAGCTCAAGTGGAAAGGCGACGCAAAGGAGTACCAGGTGTCCGTGCGCAGGCTGCCGGACGGCAAGGTCGTGCTAGACCAGACCGTCGCGACGAACTGCGTGGAGGTGGACAGCCTCGATATCGCCACGGAGTGGGAGTGGACCGTATCCGCAGGGAAGGACCGCCTCGTCAGCCGCTTCAAGACCGAGGACCTCCTCCCGCGCCTCGTGCGCATGACGGGCTCGAACAACTGCCGCGACATCGGCGGCCGCCGCGGACTCGACGGACGTCGCATCCGCCAGGGCCTCGTGTACCGCACCGCCGGCCTCAACTCCAACGCGCCCGTGGAGTATTACACGACGGAGGAGATCCTTGATCTCGAGAAGAAGGGCGAGCTCAAGAAGATGGGCCACACGGGACGGGCGCTTCACAGGATGCTCAAGGCCGGCGAGAAGCTGTCGTCAAATCCAAAGAAGAACAGGCTCGTGAAGCGCAAGAGGTTCGCGCCGGGCCCCCGCCGCTTCACGGACGCCGAGGTTGCGCGGATTCTCAAGACCTACGGCATCCGCAGCGACATCGACCTGCGGTCCGATGACGAGTGCTACGGCATGACGGGATCGCCGCTCGGGCCGTCGGTCACGTGGTTTCACTACTCGTACAGCGCCTATTCCGGGGCCTTCACGACAAACGGGATGGCCGTCACGAAGAAGGTGTTCGACGTGTTCATGGACGACAACAACTACCCGATCGTGTTCCACTGCATCGGCGGCGCGGACCGTACCGGCACTGTCGCGATGTTCCTTGAGGCGCTGCTGGGCGTTCCCGAGGAGGAAGTCTGGAGAGACTATCTCACGACCGGCTTCGTGGGAGTCGTCAGCGACGCCATCCACAAGAAGCGCTTCGGCGACGCCATGAAGAAACTCAAGGAGTTTCCTGGAGAAACCCTTGCCGACAAGGCAGAGGCGTACTTCCTGAAGCTTGGCTTCACGAAGGATGACGTCCAGCGCCTCCGCGAGCGGCTGCTGGAAAAGTGAATGCGCTCCTTCCGAATGGCTCCACATGGGGAGCCGTCGTCAAGGCGTCAGACGTCGATGCGCACGATCTTGCGGATAAACAGCCAGCCGAGGGTGACGAGCACGAGGACGCCGCCGATGCAGGCGGCGCCGTTCAGGGAGAACACGAACGGCTTCATCACCGAGGGCTTCATGACGTACATGGCCAGGCCGAGGATGAAAGGCATTGCAGAGACGATCATCCCCTGCATGCGACCCTGAGAGGTGAGGGTGCGGACGCGGCGCTCGATGCGCATGCGGTCGCGGATGGTCGTTGATATGCGGTCGAATATCTCGGTGAGGTTGCCGCCCGTGCGGCGGGCGATGTCGATCGACGTGCAGACGAGCGTTAGGTCGTCCGAGGCTACGCGGCGGTCCAGCGAGGCCAGCGCGTCCTCGAAGCTCATGCCAACGCGCAGCTGTTGGAGGAATACGCTGAACTCCTGCGAGATGGGCTTGTCGCCAGTCTCCACCACACTCTCGAACGCCTGGTTGATCGAGAAGCCGGCGCGGAGGGCGTTGGACATCGTGCCGAGGGCCGTGACGAGCTGCTCGTTGAACTTGAGGCGGCGGCGCACGCGGAGGAAGCGGACGTAGCGCGCGGGGAGGGTGAAGGTGAACGCGCCGGCGGCGATGCCGAGCGCTATGCCGACAAGCGTGGATACGACGTTGGTGAAGCTGAAGAGGGGGATGAAGAACAGGAAGAACGCGGCGAGGGCGGCGAGGCGGCCGAGACGCGCGATCTTCGCCGGCGAGATGAAGAGGAACACGTCCTCGAAGGCCCGACTGGTCTCGGATCCCATCGTGTTGGCGTAGTTGCCGGAGCCTTCGTTGATGATGTCCACGAAGCACCAGGCGAAGCCGAAGAAGGTGAGTCCGACGGTGACGATGGCGGACCAGAAGAGGATCGTGTCGGGCTGCAGGGTCATGCGTTCCCTCCGGCGATCTCAAGGTGCACCTCGCGGTCGAGTGTCGGATCGAACATCGCAGGGTCGAGGCGGAGGCCGCGGCTCTTGAGGTGCTCGAAGAACGTGGGGACCGCGCCGGTCGGCCGGAAGTATCCAATGACGCGCCCATGCTCGTCCACGCCGCTCTGGCGGAAGGTGAAGATGTCCTGCATCACCACGTTCTGTCCCTCGAGGCCCGTGACCTCGGAGATGGCGACCACCTTGCGGCTGCCGTCGGAGAGGCGTGACTCGTGGATGATGATGTCCACTGCGGAAGCGATCTGCTCGCGGATGGCGCGGGACGGGAGCTCCATGCCGCTCATCAGCACCATCGTCTCGAGGCGCGAGATGACGTCGCGCGGCGAGTTGGCGTGGACGGTCGTGAGCGACCCGTCGTGGCCGGTGTTCATCGCCTGGAGCATGTCGAGCGCCTCGCCGCCGCGGC
>CAMPAF010000052.1 GCA_946631535.1 uncultured Verrucomicrobiota bacterium | reverse complement strand
CGTGAACGTGTACGACGTCACGCCCTCCATCACCTCGCCGTTCACCGAAATGCCCAGCGCCTGGCGGTCGCCGTCCGCCGCCGTCACCGTCACCTCCTCGCCCCATTCCACCGCGTTGCCCGACGCCGTCGACGCGATCGACGCCCCGTTCGCCGCCAGCGTCACGCTCGCCTTGCCCGGCACCTGGTACGCGCCGGCCGTCGGCTTCCCGTTCACGAAGTACGGCATGTTGCCGTCCATGTCGCAGTGGATGTGGCGATAGTAGTTCGAGTACGCCACCGTCGCGCTCCAGACGCTCGCGTCCAGCCCGTCCCACGCCGTGCCGCCGCCCACGGCCGGCGAGCCGGAGCAGACGTGGAAGTCGCCGCCCGCCGCGTCCACGAAGAGCGGGTCGGCCTTCACGTAGTTGACGCCTTCCGCGTTCCGCGCCGCCGCGCCTTTGTAGTCGTAGTTCCAGATCACGTTGCCCATCATGCGCTTGGACGTGTCGCCTGCCGTCGACGCGGCGGAGTCCACGAGAATCGAGTTGAAGAAGTCGCCGTCGGCCCCGCTGAGGATCTTCGTGGACGGCGTGGCGCGCAGGGTGGAGTTGACCACCATCACGCCGGTATGCGTGTCGAACAGCATTCCCGGCTGGTCGACCACGCACGAGGTGAGGATCTCGCGGCCCTTGGCGGCGTTGTTCTGCGGGCTGAACACGCCGCCGCCCTTCACGACGCGGTTGTCCGCGAAATAGCACTTCACCGCCACGCCGTTCGCGAACGCCCCGCCAGCCCAATACGCCACGTTGTTCGTGACGATGCACTCCACCAGCCACGTGCGTTCCGTGTTCTGCCCCTGAAGGGCGCCGCCGCGCCCGTAGGAGTTGCCGGAGCCGATGCCGGTCTCGCCGCCCGCCGAGTGGCCGCCCGTGAGCGTAAAGCCCTGGAAGGCGATGAAACAGCCTTCGCTCGTGCGGATGCAGCGCACGGCGTTCGTGGAACAGCCCTGCCACGCCGCGGGCGCGTCCGGATCGGCCTCGCCCGCGATCACCGTGTTCGCCGCGCCGCCCGTCCCGATCACGCGGTAGCGCGTGTCGCCATGGGACACGTAGACGCGGCTGTTGGGGTTGAGGCCGCCATGGACCGTCCCGCCCGCCGAATAGGTGCCCGGCGCCACGTAGACGACGGCCCTGTTGGCCGTGCTGTTCGGCACGGCGTCGAGCGCCGCCTGGATGCGCGCGTAGGGTTCCGCCTTCGTGCCGGCCCCCGTGTCCGCGTTGCCGTCCTCCGCCGCGGCGTCCACGTAGACGACATGCGTCGCCAGGCAAAAGATGAGCGTCATGGCCCGTCCGTTCTCGGGAACGAACGGCACGCGCTCGTTCGCGTCCGGGAAGACGTAGCGGTCCGGCACCGAGCCGCCCTGCACGAGGTACCCGAAGAACGGCTTGAGGCTGGCCGCCGCCAGCGTCGCCGCGTCATCCGCCTGCAGGTCGTAGCAGACGGGCCACGTGTCCGTATAGACGGTCTGGGCGATGTTGGCCACGCCGTGCACGCCGTTCACCGAAATGCAGCTCGTGTTGTCGCTGCTGAACGAAATCGCGGCGGCGGGGGTCATCGTCTCCTGCACGGCGCCTGCGTGGATTTTTCCGTCCACGGGCGTCACGGCATGGCCGTAGCAGTCCGTCCAGCGGTACTCCTCCGGCAGAACGTCCAGCAGCGCGGCGTCGCCGACGTTCAGCGCCGGCGAGTCGGCCACCGTCGCGTTCGCCAAGGTCGTGGCCTTCACCAGCCGGAAGTCGTTCACCGCGGCGCCGGCCGTCACGCCGTCGGACTTGGAGAACACGCTCGTCGCCGTCGCGTTCGTGCTGGAGACGTCCGTTGGGTTCGAGGCGTTGCCCATGCCGCCGCGTCCGTTGGAGAACACGGAGTTCCTCAAGATCGGCGAGTAGATGCCGCCCTGCCTGAAGATCGTGTTGCAGATGTAGCGCGGCGCGGTCGTGGACGTGCCGTTGCGCGCGTTGTCCTGGATCGTGCAGTTGATCACGTGGTTGGCCGTCGCGCCGTCGCCCTTGGTGCCGCGCAGCAGATGGCAGTCAAGCGTCAGCACGCCGTTGTGGGCCACCGCGCACCACGCGAGGTTGCAGTAGTCGGCCACGGTCGGAACCGCCGTCGCGCGGCAGTGCGTGATGATCGTGCGCGCCACGTTCACGTACCTGAGGGCGGCTCTGCAGGAATAGCAGTCGTCGATCGCGCAGTCCGCCACCCACGGCATCCCCGCCATCGCCGTCGCGGCGTCCAGCTTGCAGTACACCGCCGCGCCGCCGTTGGAATTGCTCCCGTTGCCGAGCTTCGAGGTGCCGCAGCGGCGGATGGTGAAGCCCTGCACGACGGTGCCCACCGCCGCCGCCTTCGCGATCACCACGCCGCCCACGGCGTCGGCGGAAGACGACGCCCCGTCCACGTAGTTGCCCACGAGGTGCGTCACGTCGCGCCCGCCCGAGGACTTGAGCGTGATCGGCTTGTCGATGTACACGCGGCAGGCGTGGTAGCCGGTCGTCGCCGCCACCTTCCCCTGGTCGTCGCCGTAGATGCCAGGCGCGACCAGCACGGTGTCGCCGGCCGCCGCCGCGTTCACGCCATCCTGGATCGTCCTGTACGCCATCTGCCACGACGAGCCGTCGTGGCCCGCATAGTCGGACAGTTTGTTGTCCACGTAGACGGTACCGGCATACGCCGTCCGCGCACCCAACCATGTCATGGCCGCCACGGCCATTCCACACGCAACGATTCTGAATGTTTTCATGGTCTCGTCCTTCTGTCACAAGTTCGTGTTCAAGAGTATATCAAAACTCCGCCCGTTTGTGTAAAACGCAGCCGGTCCGGGCGCATCTGCGAAATTCACCGCCGAGTCTTCTGAAGATTGGAAACAACCCTTTGAAACAACTTGCCTTTGGCGCGCGGGCTAACTCGCCCGCTCCCATTTGCCGATCCTCAAACTGCCACGATTCTGAATGTTCAAGGTGCGTCCGCAGGACAATGTTGTTCTTGAAAGTTGTCTTGGTTGTTTCCAAATCCCAATACGCATGGGTGAAAAACGGAGATGCGCCCAGCCGGTCCTTGCGGCATGGCATTCTCCTTCGCATGTCCTCATTTTCCGCGGGCGGCGACTTCCACCAGCGCAAAGCCGTTTGGCACAAGCAGAAGTTCAAGCATGCCGTCCTTGTCGACGTCCAAGGTCGTTTCCGTGTAGGTCCTGATGTCGTCGGTCACATGGCACGTCGCGCGTCGCCCGGAACAATCCTCCGGCAGCCGGATCTTCACCGTCCGCCAGTCCTGCACGTTGTCGTCGTTCGAATACCTCGCCAGCCACACGGCCAGCCTGCCGTCCTTGCCCTTCGCCGACGTTACGAACAGCTGGCCGCCGGAGGCGCCCTCCGAAACCCGTTCGTCCGCCGTCGCCCGCACCTGCGTTCCGTAGTCGTGGAGAAGCCTGCCCCATGCGCGGAAGGGATAGTATCCCTTCATCTCGCGGCACGAGATCGGATCGAACAGCATGTTCATGCCCCCGTACGTGCGCACGTCGTAGTACATCGCCACGTCCACGGGCGCGCCCTGGCATTCCGACATCATGGCGGCCGCGAACGCCGCCCCCTTCTGGATAAAGCGCCCAGACTCGACCTGCCGGGAATACTCCCATTCGCCTCCGGCCCTGAAGGTGCGCACGTAGTTCCACTCGCCGAGTATGGACTCCGTGCGCTCGAACCCGTTCGTGTCCAGCAACGCCCTTACATCTCGGGCGATTTTGCCCACGACATGCGCGTCGGTCTTGTACGCATGCCAAGAGTAGAAGTCGAGAGGCACGTTCTCGCGCCGGCAGAACGGCAGGAAGGAATCCTTCCAGGCGAGCGCGTTGGCGAAGCCGGGGCCGCCGATCTTGAGTTTCGGAAATCGTCCCTTCAGATGGACGGCGGCAGTCTTGAACAACTCGAGGAACTGCTCCCGCGTACCGGTCCACGCGCTAGGTCCCAGGTCCGGTTCGAACCAGATCTCCCAGTAGCGGATGCCGTAGCGGCGCCCGTTCGCCCACCCCTCGTTGCAGTGCAGGATAATGTGTTCGCACACGCGCGCCCATTTCGCGAAATCCCTGGGCGGGTGCGTATGGTACTTCTTCGCCCCGCTTTCGATCGACGGCCCCAGACGGTAGAAGGGTTCCGTGCCGCATTCCCTCATCAAGTCCAGGGCCATGTCCGTGTACGTGAAGTCATAGTTTCCCGGGTCGTTCTCGTCCGCGTCGGGGTTCGGGAAGATGGCGTCGACGTCGATGGTGTGCGGTCCTCCGAACTCCCAGGAGTGGTTCATGTCGTGCGTTCGCCCAAAGGGGATTCGCGCATGCCGCCAGGCCCGGCTGTTGCTCTTGAACTTGGCGGGGCCGCCGTTGACGGCGTTCATCGGCTTGATCGCCCCGATCTCGTCGGCGGGATCCACGGATACGAGCCAAGCCCCGGAGGGCGCGCAGAACGCCGCGCCCGCAACCATGAATGCCGACGCCGCCACAACTAATCGCCACATGTCGACCATCCTTCCTTCGCGAACCGATTGAAGACCTTTCATTGCTATTTGCCTTTCACTTGTTCCGCTCTGATGCGCCCCGGAGGAGGACGCGGCGAGAAGTCGCCGCCGATCTGCCGGCCCACGCGCAGGGCGTTGCCGAGGTCCTCCAGCTCGTAGACGCGCAGGCGCTTCTGGACGCCGGGATGGTTGGGCGAATGGAGCGCGATCGCGAGCGTCCCCTCGAACGTGCGGAACGCCATGCCGTGCCCCGAGTCGTTCTCGTAGATGACCGTGTGATCGGTCCACGGCCCGCGCAGCTTCCCGGACGCCGAACGCGAGGCGATCTGCAGATAGCCCCGGCGCGCCGAGCTCCACAGCATGAACAGCTCGCCCGTCTTCGAGCGGTAGAGGAACGGGCCGTCAGTCACGTACGTGCGCGCGGGGAACTTCGCGGCGTCTTCCTTCCAGAGGTCGCTCGCGCGGAAGAGCGTCACGGGCTTCCCCGCGGCCCGCGTCAGGTCCGGCGTCAGCTCCACCGCGTCCATCGTGCCGTCGCGCATCTGCGTCCACTCGTGGCAGAACACCATATAGGGCTTGCCGTCCTCCTCGAAGAACGTGCCGTCGAGAGTGGCCCAGTCGCGCGGCGGGATCGGGCCGTCGCTCCACACCTTGAACGGCCCCTCCGGACGGTCGGCCTTGAAGATGTAGGTGGAGAGGCGCTTGCGCAGGTAGTTTCCCTTCGGCTGCCACCCCTTCTCCGCCATCGGCCGCACGCAGTTCGTGGGACACAACTTCGTGCAGATCGTGCCGAAGATGTAGTACGCGCCCTTGTAGACGTGCATCTCGGGCGCCCAGACCGCCGAGCAGCCGTACGAATCCGGCACGCGCAGCACCTGCGTCATCGCGCTCCAGTCCGTCAGGTTCGTGGACGTGCGCATCATCACGCCCGCCCCGACGGGCTCGCTCATTCTGCTGAGCTGGTACAGCCGATAGCATTTCGCGGCGTCGTCCCGCCAGATGAACGGGTCGCTCACCGTAAACGATGATTCCGCCATCAGACATTGAGGACAGAAGACAGATGACAAAAGACAAAGGATGGCGGTTCCCGCCTTTGTCTGCGGCGGCAGCTTGGCACCGTTCTGGGTGTTCCTTTTTGCCATGTCGCTATTCTACCACATCGCCGCGTGGGGCGCAATTGAGGATTTTAGGTTAATTCCTCCCAAAACGTAAGTAGATCGGGCATTCGGTGAGACGCAGCTTGCGTCCGGAGACGACCGGCGGCTCGATGACGTTGCCGAAGAGATCGCGGCATTCGGTCCATGGGCCGCGCGACGCCGGCACCTCCCACTCGCATGCGCCTTCAACGCTCCAGAGGACGAGGACTGTGCCGTCCTTCTTCCCCGCCTCCGGCGCGAATTCCGCCACGCGGAGCGCGTGCTTGTCGGACGAAAGGTCGCACACGTACCTCATCTGCCCCACGTGCCGCGTCAGGAACGCGACGGCGGCATACGACGGCTTCGGCGTCCAGTCGTGGTGGACGAGCCCGAAGTTGTGCTCGGTGTAGGACGCCCTCAGCCCGTCGTTCCGGAAATCGTACTGGCAGGCGTAGTCGCAACCGGCCTCCAGCGCGGCGAGGTACATCCGCACAATACAGGCGGCCTGTCCCAGATAGCTCGATCGAGGATAGCCGCCCGCGACCTCCCAGTATTCCCCCTTGCCCGCATAGGTCGTCCAGCCGGCCTCTGTCACGCACCAGCGGTTCGCGCCGCCGTGCTTCCTCGCGAGTTCGCGATATTCCGAACCGAAGTCGCGGAGGAAGTACTCGCGCTCGGGACGGTGCTGGCGATGGCAGTAGGGATGGAACGCCACCGCGTTGTGCGCACGCGCAATGCCGCCCGCGAGCATCATTTGAAGAAGGCTGGGGACATCCTCGCCCGTCACGCCCACGATCGCATCGGGATCCACCCGCCGGATGGCGTCGTCCGCAGCGTGCGTGAACTCGACGAACTTCCCGATCCACCTCTCGTTGCTTTCACCTTCCTGCCAATAGGCCTTCTTGAACGTGAAGTTCTGCGGCTCGTTCCAGATCTCGTAACGGTCGATCCGGCCCTTGAAGTGTTCGGCCGACCAGGCGGCGAAACGCGCGAACGCATCTTTGTCGACGGGATTGTCGTACAGCTTGTTTCCATAGCTGAGCAGCAGGTTCATGCGAATGCCGCGCGCAAGCAACGCGTCCACAAAACCTTCATAGATTTCGGGAACCGCATACACGCCTTTCCTCTGCTCGCAGGCGGACCAGCCCGGCTCATCGCGGACGATTCCGATGCCCGCCGCCGCCAGCAGGTCCACAAGCTGCGAAACGTTCCGCCAGCCATAGACATGACACTGCGTGCCCACCCAGGGGCACGGCTTCACGTCCTTTGACGTGAGACACGCGAACCACGTCCTGTTTGACGCGCCGTCCGCCGTTGTCAGGTCGAGCGCAAACGCGCCGAAGCGTCTGCCCACGTCCTCGGGACGGACCTCGAATGGGCCGTCGTCCGCCTGCCGCCAGCACAGCTCTTTGCCTTCGCAATCGGTTATCCGGCAGCCGACCGCGCCGCGTCCCGCCTGAGCGGCTTCGGCCCGTCGCGTCACGGATATCTTGAACGACGGATTCTCGCCGGGATAGAACAGAGACGTGGTTCGGCCTGGGACGCACGTGATCGTCGAGGATGGGATTTCCGAAATGCCGGCCGTCGTCTCGATCACCACGTCCGCGACGTCCAGGCATCCCGTGCGGTTGGCGCCGCGGGTCTCGACGCCGAGGACGCACTCCACGGCCGGGAGCCGCACCACGCCGTCGTTCGCCCCGCCCCAGTGTCCGCCACTCTTGCGCGGGTCGAATTCCAGCACCGACCATTCGCCCGTGGCCGTGAACGGCACGGACTGCAGGTGCGCCTGTCCCTCCGAATCATGGACGCGGAAGAACACCCGCGTGCGCTCCAGCCCCTTGGGCAGGCGCAAGGTGAACGCAACGCGCGACGTGCCGGCAGGAATCTTCTCGGTGACCCTGTAGCCCACGTATGCGCCTTTCGTCAGGTCAAACGACAGGCGGGCGAAGCGCCGACTGCCCTCCTGCTCGAACCCCAGTTCGGCCTTCGCGCCCGGGAACTCGCCGCCGGTCGTGTAGGAGCCGTAAGGTTGAACGAATCCCCCCGGCAGGTGGAGGATGCGCGATTCAGCCGCCACCGCCGCGCAGCACAAGGCGACGCTCCAAACGACGAAATTTCCGAGACCCCGTTTTCTTGCTTTCATTTCCGCTCCATCCACACTGCGTAACAGTTCTTGTGTTCATGCTTTGCCTGGGCAATTTGTTCGGGAAAACATCAGAGAAGTCTCTTTCGTCAATCTTCGCAGGAAGAACGCACACCACTGGGGAATGGTCAGCACCCCTTGGCCGAATCCGACATTGCCCCTGACAAGTTTTATCCCCCATCTGATGTCCTTGTAATGGGCGCTGCCGAGAAGGGTACGCAGGGATTTGGCCTTTGTGTTCCCGGCCTTCACTTCCACTGGCACGAGATCATCGCCGGAGCGAAGGAAGAAATCCATCTCCAACGTTGAATTTTCTTTCTTGTAGTACACCGGCTCGACGCCCGACTTGACAAGTGCCTCGGCGACGATGTTTTCAAAAAGCCCGCCCTTCCAGGTTCCGAGGTTTCGGCGGAGGCGCACATCCTTCTGTGACTCCTCGTCCAGCATCGAGATGAGCAGTCCGCTGTCGGCCATGTAGAGCTTGAAGCACAGGGCGTCAAGATGCGCGGCGATAGGCAGTTCCGGAAAATCCATCGCCTTGCAGATATTGACGATGCCGGCATCGGCCAGCCACTCGACGCATCCCCAGTAGTCTTTGTACCGAGCCTTCTTCTCAACATGGGACAACTGGAACTTCTTGTTCTCCTTCGCCAACTGTCCGGGAATGCTGTCAAACACGTTGACTATACGGACAGGATCAAGACCTTCAGCGTACTTGCGCACGTCAGAACGATAGTCGTTGACAATCCGGCGCTGAATCGCCGGCACTCCCTCAAAAGTCCCCTTGACGAAATAACGTTCGACAACCTCCGGCATTCCACCCAAGGTGGAGAAATCAAGGAAGAGACGGTCAAGCGTCGTGTTTGCCGCCTCTCCAAAGGCCCGTCCTTCCAGCAGATGGCCGTACAGTTCATCCAGCTGATTGGCGCGATAGCCACGTGCCGTCAAGAACTCCTCGAAATCAAGCGAATGCATCATGGCCGTTTCCTGAAAACCGACGCTGATCGACTCTATCCGCCTGAACTGGATTCCCAGCAGCGAACCGCTACTGATGACATCGTATTTACCTTGCTGTGCAAATGACTTGAAACATGTCGCGATCTCAGGGAAATCCTGTATCTCATCAAAGAAAATCAACGTGTTATTCTCGACAAACCGAAAATTAGGCTCAATCAGCGAAATGTTGCGCAGAATGTTCTCGGCCGAATAGCCGTCCCGCGTAATTGCGCGAAATTCGGGTTGCAAATCAAAGTTGATTTCCACGAACGAAGCATAGCGCCCTTCGGCGAAATGCCTCACGCACTCAGTTTTACCTACTTGCCGGGCACCCTTCACAATCAATGGCAATCGATCTGGTCGCGCTTTCCATTCCTGCAAAAGCGCCTCAAACTTCCTTTCAATGAATAATTCTGGTTTTATGTGTTTCACACGAGCATTATACTCGATTATTGTGCGCAGCGCAAGTGGCAACTTACACTTTCATAAGGGAATATGATCCGCGCAACCGCACTTTCATGAGCGAATATCATGCGTCTCAATGCACTTTCATGAGCGAATATCCATTGTCACATAGTCAGCACGACCTTGCCGCGGTTTTCGCCGCGTTCGAGGATGGCATGCGCCTCCGTGGCCTCGGTGATCGGGAGGGTCTTGTGGATGTATGGCGCGAACTTCCGTGCCTCGAACGCGGGCCACACGTCGCGCGCAAGCCCTGCGAGGATCTGCGCCTTCTCTTCCGGCGAACGCCGCCGCAGGGTCGAACCGATGAGGCGGAGGTTCTTGCGCCAGAGGAGGTTCACGTCGATCGTCGTCTCCGGACCGGCCATGGAGGCGAGCGAGATCCACCTCCCCAGCATGTTCATGGTCGCGAAGCACTTGCCCATGAGCGGACCGCCCACGGGATCGATGGCGACGTCCGGCGGATTCGCCTTGAGCGTCGCCACGAGGTCGTCCGTGAAGCGGTTGCTGACCACGTCTGCGCCGACGGACTTGCAGAACTCGCCGTTCGCGTCGCTCGCCACCTGCGCCACGACCTTCGCGCCGAAGACGTGCTTCGCGAGCTGGATGCAGGCGACGCCGAGACCGCCCTCGCCGCCGTTGATGAAGAAAGTCTCGCCTTTCTTGATCTCGCCCACGATCTTGAGGTTCAGGTACGCCGTCGCATACACCTCCGGGATGCCGGCCGCTTCCCACGGCTCGAAACCCTTCGGCAGGGGCAGGCACATCCCCTCGGGCACGACCGCCTGTTCCGCGTATCCGCCACCGCCGAGAAGGGCGCACACCCTGTCGCCGGGCTTGAAGCGTCCGTTAGCCGGCGCTTCCAGCACCGTGCCCGCGCATTCGAGTCCCGGCCAGATCGGCCATCCCTCCGGCGGCGCGTAGATGCCCGCGCGCTGCATGAGGTCCGCGCGGTTCACCGCGCACGCCTCGATCTTAAGCTTCACGTTGAATTCGCCGTGGCGGACCGGATCGGGCACGTCCCGCCACACGAAGTTCTTGTTCTCGTCAATGCACATCGCTTTCATGGCTGTCTTCTCATTTCGTTGTGTCTGTTGCCGTCACGCGCGCGACGGCGTCCGGCAGGCCCTCGGACCTGAACGTCACGGCAATCTCGCCTTTGGCACCTGGCTTAGCGCGTACAAGCGCAGAGAGAAGGCCGTTGAAGGTCTTGCGCTCGGGATCGCGGAACCACGAGAAGTCGGCCTCGTCGCCGTTCTCCGCAGCAACGAAGCTGCCGCAGCCGGAGACGGACACCTTGACGTCTATGTTGGCGGTTGGGCAGATGTTGCCGTCCTTGTCCACCACCTTGAGCGTGACGTAGCCAACATCCTCGCCGTCGGACGCGATGGACGCTCTTTCCGGCGTCGCCACTAGGCGCGCGGGCGCACCTGCGGTCTTCACCGTCTCTTCCGCCCACTTCCTGCCGTCCTTGTAGGCCACGGCCTTCACCTCGCCCGGCTGGTAGACGACGTCGTTGAAGCGGAAGCGCCACAGGCCCTTTTCGCGCGCCTTGCGGCCCTGCGAGACGCCGTTGACGAAGAGTTCCACCTCGTCGCCTGACGAGTAGACGTAGACGGGCGTTTTCTCTCCCTCGCGTGCGGGCCACCCCCAACCCGGCAGGATGTGGGCGCTGGGCACGTCCGGCCGCCACTTCGACTGGTACAGCCAGAACTCGTCTTTCGGGAAACCAGCGAGGTCGAAGATTCCCGTCGTGCATGAATGGATCGCCGCGCGGGGACGGCCGAAGCGCACCTGCTCGGCAACGGCGCGCGCCTGTCGTTCCGGATCGCTGAACAACGGCTTCTGCGTGCCCATCGCCAGCACCGCCGGGGATCCGAAGTAGTCGAACGCGGTCCACACGAAACAACCCGCCACATACGGCGCGGCCTCCTCCTTCGCAAACTCATAGTCGGCGAGGATGATCGAATGCAGGCCGTAGGAGGTTGAATGGTAGTCGCGGAACTGCTGCTTCGCGGACGGCACGCCAAAGCGCCTGTTCTCCTTGCCGAAGTTGTCGGGCTGGTATTCGCCGCGCGAGGAGAGCGTGCAGACCGTCTCGGTGGCCACGATCGGCTTGGCGGGGTTGTTCGTGTGGTATTCGGCGTAGCAGTCCGGACGGTAGTTGAAGCCGAACACGTCCGTGAACTGCGCATAGGGCGAGCGCCACACGTTCGCGTTGTCGTTCGCGGTCGTCGTCGGGCGCGTGGGATCCTCCTGGTGCGCCAGACGCACCATCTCCATGCCGTTGCGCTGGTAGATCGGCCAGCGGTCCGCCCCCGAACGGGACTCCCAGATTTCGTTGCCGAGGCTCCAGATCACGATCGAGGGATGGTTGCGGTTGTGGCGGATCCATGACCGCAGGTCGCGCTCGTGCCACCGTTCGAAGAGGACGTGGTAGTCGTTCGGCAACTTCGCGAGTTCCCAGGCGTCCGTCAGCTCGTCCATCACGAGGATGCCGAGTTCGTCGCAGAGGTCGTACCACTCCTCTGCGTGCGGGTAGTGGCTCATGCGCACCGCGTTCATGCCGCACGCCTTCGCATTGAGGAGACGGCGGCGGATGGCCGTGCGGTTGGCGACAGAGCCGAGCGAGCAGAGGTCCTGGTGGAAGCAGAAGCCGCGTAGCTGCACGCGCCGTCCGTTGAGGTGGAAGCCGTCGTCTGCCGTCCACTTGACCGTGCGGATGCCGTAGCGGAACGTCTCGCCTTCGATCTCAAGCGCGTAGAGGTGGGGATCGTCGACATCCCAGAGTCGCGGCTTCTCCACGGTGAACGTCTTTTCCTTGCGCCCGCTGCGTGCAAGGTCGTAGGTGACGTGCACGGTCGCGCGCTCGCGCGTCACCTCGGGCGTGGTGATGCACACGCTGTCCGGCACGACGTGGTCTTCCGGCAACGCCACGAGCCGGCAGCGGCGCGTGAGGCCGAGGCCCGTGTGCCAGCGGGCGTAGCCGCCGGGACGG
>CAMPAF010000051.1 GCA_946631535.1 uncultured Verrucomicrobiota bacterium | reverse complement strand
GCCTGCCCAAGGCCGTGACGGCGCAGGCCGTCCGTCTTGAAATCGTCCTCCGTCCAGAAGTCTCCGCCGGACTCCTCGGCTGGTCGCTCGCCGGGTTCTGAAGCACGATGGCGTGGTCTAGCACTTGCACGGCGGGATGCGTTGTGGTAACATGATTTCACTTTCATGCGAAAAGGAGAACGGCAAAATTATGAAACTGACAAAACAAGCGGCGGAGTGATTTAGCCACAAATGAACACAAATGGTAGAATTTCCGCCATGCAAAACAAGTTCAATCGCAGCAAATTCCTGCGGCTTGGCGCCGCGTGTGTAGTATTGGCGAGTCTTGCCGTCTCGGCGGCGGGGCTTTCCCCTGAGGAGTTCCGTTCGCCGCCGGCGATGGCGAGGCCGCACACGTGGTGGCACTGGATGAACGGCAACGTCACCAAGGAGGGCATCACAGCCGACCTGGAGGCGATGGCACGCGTCGGGATTGGCGGGGCGCAGATCTTCGATGCGGGATTGGCCCTGCCGAAAGGCCCGGTGGAGTTTGCGACCGACGACTGGTACGACTGCCTCGCACACGCGGACCGCGAGGCGAAGCGGCTCGGACTCGAGCTCTGCATCGCCAACTGCAGCGGCTGGACAAGTTCGGCTGGCCCGTGGATCACGCCCGAGCTTGCGATGAAGTACGTCACCAACACCACTGTGCGCGTGAAGGGCGGCGAACGGTTCGACGGCGCCTTGCCGCTCCCGGAGCGTACAAATGGCTTCTACGAAGACATTGCCGTCCTTGCGTTCCCCACGCCGAGCGCGCGGGCTAACTGGCCGGACTTCGACTGGCAGGTGTTTCGCAGGCGCGGGGCGGAGAATGCGCCAATCAAGCCGCAGCGCCTGACAGTGAAGGAACTGCCGTCGGACTCGTGCGTGGCGAAGAACGGCATAATTGACCTCACGAGTGATGTCAAAGATGGGTGTCTTGCATGGGACGCTCCGTCGTCCCATGATTCCTGGACCGTGCTGCGCATCGGCTACATGTGCAACGGACGCAAGAACCGCAGTGCATCCCAGGCTGGTCTCGGACTGGAGTGCGACAAGCTGGATGCGCATGCGCTGGACGTGCATTTCGACGCCTACGTCGGCGAGGCGCTGAGACGCCTTGGGAACGGCCGCGCGCTCAACAACGTGCTTCTCGACAGCTACGAGGTGCACGGACAGAACTGGACGCGCGGGTTCGAGAAGACGTTCGCCGCCAGCATGGGATACTCCATCGCCGGCTACCTGCCCGTGCTTGCGGGCTACCCCGTGGGAAGCGCCGCCGAGACCGAACGCTTCCTCAAGGATTTTCGTCTTGTCCTCTCCGAGCAGTTCGTAAAGAACTACGCCGCCCAGCTTCAGAAGCGCTGTCACGAGAACGGGTTGATCTTTTCCTGCGAACCGTACGGCAACGGACCTTTCGACGATCTTGAGTATGGCCGTTTCTGCGATATCCCGATGGCCGAGTTCTGGCAGCCGATCACGAACGGATGCAACTTCGCGGCGCTGGCGCGAGAGCCGCATCGAACGTACATGGAGACGCGGTGGGGCAACCGCACGCTCGGCAACGCAAAGGCAGTTTCCTCCGTTGCGCACGTCTGGGGCAAGCGAATCGTCGGCGCGGAGGCCTTCACGGCCTACCCAACTAGGGATTCAGGCCGTTGGCTGCAGGGGCCGTTCGAGCTGAAGCTGCAGTGCGACCGGATATTTGCCGACGGTGTCAACCGCATGATCCTGCACCGCTTCGTTCATCAGCCGTGGACGGTTCCCGCGCGCTGTCCAGGAATGACGATGGCGGCATACGGCGGGCATTTCGACCGCACCCAGACGTGGTGGGAGCACGGCGCCAGGGAATTCTTCACCTATGTCGCCCGCGCACAGCATCTGCTGCAGCAGGGAAAGTTCGTCGCTGACGTGCTGCTCTGCACTTCTGGAGAGGCGCCAGACTACGGGACCGACGGCGAGATCCCGCATGGCTACGAAGGGGACCGCTGCCACCCGATAGCGATTGCGGAGAGCAGGGTGGATGGGGGGTGCGTTGTCGTGCCTGGCGGCGTGCGTTATCGCGTGGTCGGAACGCCGCCGCGCGCTTCGCTCCGTCCCAAGGTGAACGCCGTGCTCGATCGCATCGAGAGAGCCGGGGCTACCGTGGTGGAATATGGATATGTGGCGACCGCGCTCAGGAGAATGGGATGCAGGCCAGATTTCGAATGTGACGACAACGATGTCACATGGATGCATCGCCGCATTGGCGATGATGACCTGTACTTCGTCGCCGTGCCGAACGAGATCGCGAAGAAGGTCAGATGCTCGTTTCGAGTCTATGGAAAGATTCCTGAACTGTGGGATCCCGTGTCAGGCTCTATCCGGGTGGTTGACGCGGCGGATTTCAGGACGACGGCGGATGGCTGTACGGAACTTACGCTCGACTGTCCACCTGTCCATTCGGTTTTTGTCGTGTTCCGTCCACGGCAAAAGGGGTCTGTCCCCACCGCGAAAGGGTCTGTCCCCAACGTGGAAGGGTCTGTCCCCAAGACAATATCAGTCGCCGGAACATGGGATGTGGCCTTCCGCGAACCTATGGCCACGAGCGATGTCGCGACGGCAAGGTTTGCGGATCTTGAGTCGTGGACAAAAAGCGACAATCCTGATATCCGTTATTTCTCAGGTACAGCAAGCTATTTCATGAAGTTTTCCCTTGCTGGAAATAGGGTCTGTCCCCAAGCCGAAGGGGTCTGTCCCCAGAAGAAACGGGTTTGTCTCGATCTTGGAACGGTCAAGAACATCGCGGAGGTCACGATCAACGGCAGGAAGTATCCTGCGTTGTGGAAGCCGCCGTTCACTGTCGACATAACCGACGCTCTGCCAGCTGGCTGGGAGCGTTTGCCGGACGTGCCGATGGAGATTGAGGTAAAAGTGACGAACTATTGGCCAAACCGCCTCATCGGCGATGCTCGGCTTCCGGACGACTGCGAATGGGACAACGGAAAGAAAAGCCGCGGCTATCCGCTCGTCAGACGCTGGCCCGGATGGCTCAAGGAGGGCAAGCCGTCGCCAACGGGGCGCCATGCCTTCTCGACATGTCGCCTCTGGGCGGCGGACGAGCAGCTGCTCGAATCCGGTCTTCTCGGCCCGGTGAGCGTCTGCGTAACCGAGTAGCAGGCGTTACGACGCCGTCATATCCACCAGGGTTTCGGCGCTGAAGAATTGCGGGGGAAGAGCCTTCCGGCAGCGAGGCAGGACGCAATCCACGCGGCATACCACGTCACGCTGTGCCATGCGGTCCAGTATGGAGTCTCGACAAGGACGAACGGGAACTTCGTCACCTGCTCGGAGACGAGCGTCATGGCGAATGTGCAAAGGCCAGAGAGGTTGTTGGCGATGGCCGCGAGCGGGATGCAGAAGAAGCTGGCAGCGAGCCCGAAGACTCCGCACTTGACCATCCAGCCGGCGCAGTATATCACCGCCACGTTCGCGACGAGTCCGCCGACAGAAAACCGACCGAACGCGTGCGCCGTGATCGGCACGCCGGCCACCCACGCCGCAAAGGATATGCCGAGGCAGCCAAGTAGCTTCTGGACGTTCGAGCCTGGCTTGGCGATAGGCGCGAAGCCGCGCGACCATTCCACCCACAGCACGATTCCGAACATCACGGCGAACGAGAGCGCGCATCCGAGGTCGAAGAGCCGTTCCGGGGCGTATCCGTAGACGCCAAGCGCCGTGATCGACCATGCCGTGCGCGCGTTCGGCCGGCGTCCGAACACCGGTGCCAGCATGTATATCGCCAGCATCGTTGCGGCACGCAGGGCGCTGGGACGCATCCCCGTGAGCATCACGTACGCCGCCACGGCAGGAACCGTGATCAGCCCTCGCAACGGCACCTGCACATCCAGTCGGCTCAGCACGCTGTTCAGCGCGAGGGCGATCACCATCACATGCAGTCCGGAGATGGCGAACACGTGGATGGTGCCGGCGGCGGAGAACGTCTTTCTGCGTGCCCACGACAGCCCCGAGCGCTGCCCTAGCAGTATGGCGCGGTTGAGCGAGGCGATCTCCGGCGACCAGTCGAGCCCGATGGAGGCCTGTTCTGCCATCCGCGTTCCTAGCGCCTCGTATCGGGCCGAAACGGATGTGCCCGCAGGCTTGGTCAGGCGCGCCTTTGACGGATCGAGGACCCAGAGCGTGTAGCGCGCGCGGCGTTCTTCCTCTTCGCCCTTGCAGGAGAGACGACCGGAGCAGGTCCACGTCTCGCCGACGGATGGGAAAGCCGCGCCGTCAGGCAACGCCATCACGACCTTGGTCTGGATGGGGCCGAGGTGCGACTGGAAGTCCACCGTCCAGCCGTCGTGCTTCTTCGCGCGCCAACGGTTGACTGGAGCTTCCACCTTGACGGTCACAGGTGGTGGATTCGATACGAAGCGCGTCTCTTCGAGGATGCGCAGCCTGTCGCTTTCCGAGCGCGCCGCAAGGACGACACCTAGGGAAAATACGGCTGGCATCAGAAGTCCGCGCGCTCCCCATCCGTATGCGGCCAGCAGGGCAATGCCGGCCATGAATGCGATCAGCGGCCACAGCATGGCCCAGACGTGCAAGGCGAAGCCGCACGCCTCGCCTGCGACAAGCATGCCGGCGGCGAGAAGCAGGCGGTTGGGCAGCGAGAGGCGCATGGATGGCGTCAGTTCCAGTAGTTGCGGTCAAGTTCGCGATAGGCGCTCGCTTCGGCGACGTGGTTGTCGGTGACGTTGTCGGATCCCGCAAGGTCCGCGATGGTGCGCGCCACCTTCAGCACGCGGTCGTATGCGCGGGCGGAGAGATCCAGCGACTGCAGGAGGATACGCATGCGGTTCTGCGCATCGGGGTCGAGCTTGCAGAATCGGGCGAGGTCTCGCGAGCGCATGTCCGCGTTGCAGAATACGCCGGGAATTCCGGCAAAGCGCGCCCGCTGGCGCTGGCGCGCGGCGATGACGCGTGCGCGGATGCTTGCCGATGGCTCGCCTGGCGGCAGATCGATCAGCTCGTGGTACGCCACCGGCGGCAGGCCGATCTGGATGTCGATGCGGTCGAGAAGGGGGCCCGATATCTTTCCCCTGTAGACGGCGATCTGGCGCTGCGAGCAGCGGCAGAGGTGCTTGGGGTCGTCTGCGTAGCCGCATGGGCACGGGTTCATCGCCGCGACAAGCATGAAGCGCGAGGGAAAGTCGCAGGCCGCAGCCGCGCGGGCGATGGAGACATGTCCGTCCTCGAGTGGCTGGCGCAGCACCTCGAGCACGTTGCGCTTGAATTCTGGGAACTCGTCGAGGAAGAGCACGCCGCGGTGCGCGAGCGACACCTCCCCCGGCTGCGGGTGCGTCCCGCCGCCCAGGAGTCCGATGTCGGAGACCGTGTGGTGCGGGGCGCGGAAGGGGCGCTGGACGACTAGCGACTGCTGGCCCTTCAGCTCGCCCGCGACAGAATGGATGCGCGTCACCTCGAGCGCTTCCTCCACTGTGAACGGCGGCAGGATGGACGGGATGCGCCGCGCGAGCATCGTCTTGCCGGCGCCCGGCGAACCCACCATCAGGAGGTTGTGTCCGCCGGCCACCGCCACCTCGATAGCGCGCTTCGCGAAGACCTGTCCTTTCACGTCCGCGAAGTCCTCGCCCGTGTCGCGCCCCGCCTCGACCAGCAGGTTCGGGTCCTCGCGCAGCGGGTCGAGCGGCAGCCTTCCGGCAAGGAAGTCGGTCGCCTCGCGGAGCGTATGCACGGGATAGACGTCGATGCCCTCCACCATAGCGGCCTCTGCTGCGTTGTCGGCAGGCACGAGGATTCCCTTTTTGCCGATGCGGCGCATCTCGAGCACGATCGGCAGGATTCCCAAGGTTCGGCGGACCTCTCCCGAGAGCGCCAGCTCGCCCACGAGGGCGTAGTCGGCGAGGTCGCGGCACTCGATCTTGCCGGTCGCCGCCAGGAGCGCCGCCGCTATGGGCAGGTCGTATATCGGACCTTCCTTCCTGACGTTTGCCGGCGCGAGATTCACCGTGACGTTGGACTCGATCTTCTTGTATCCGGAGTTGCCGATCGCGGTGATGACGCGGTCCTTGGCCTCCTTCACGGCCTGGTCCGGCAGGCCGACGAGCGTGAACTGGATTGAGCCAGACGCGGCGCACACCTCGATCTCGACGGTCTGGGCGTTGACGCCATAGAGGGCTCCCGAGTAGCATTTTGCAAGCATGGTTCAGTTTTCCTTTTGTTGGTAGTTGGTAGATGTGGAATTGCGTGGGATGGCAAACGTGTTTAGAAGCTCGCAGCTGGCGCAGTCTGGATGCGCGGATAGGCAGAAGTCCCGGTGGAGCTGGATGAGGCCCTGCAGCAGGATGCCGTTGCCGGAGTAGAGTGCCGGGTTGTGGTCGCGCCCGAGCAGGCGGAAGGCCGTGAGGCGCACCGTTGCGTTCGTCTCCTCCGGCGGAAGGTCTGTCGGGACGCTGCCTATCCTCCCTTCCGCGAGCGCGAAGGGGACGATGACGTTGGCGAGAATCGCGGCCGCACGCCGTGCGCCGAGCAGGCCGGACGCGCACAGGACGTCGCAGGCCGCCCGCTGCCCGGCGCGGACCGTCAGGTCGCAGGCGTCCAGCCGTTCGAGCAGCGAGGGGCACGTTCCAGAGAAAAGCGATGCGGCCGCGGCGATGCGCCGCTTGAGGGAGTTTGCGGGGCGCACGTTCGACCATCGCCAGGCGGCGACGTTCGGAACGGCCATCTCGGCCACGCATGAGAGGCTTGCGATGGCCGCCTCCTGGCTCTCCGGCAATTCGCGCCACGGCAACATCTCGGCGAGTCGGCGGAACGGTTCGGCGTTCTGCTTGTATCCAAGCGCGGCAAGCGTCTCCGCGTAGAACGCCTGTGCGCGGTCTTGCGTGCGCACGAAGACGGCCTTGAGCCTGCGCGCCTTCAGTTCCAGGCGCCTGCTTCCCTCCTGTCGCAGCACGGCCACGAGGAGGTCGGGGTTGCGCGCGAATATCTGCTCGCACGGACGAGGCGTGCTCGGCAGGTGCGCGTACGGGTAGGCGGCGAGGTCGATCTCGTCGGGGGAGAAGTCGGGGCGCGTGCGCAGGAAGTCGCCGAGGCAGATGCGCAGGCAGCGGGCAGGTAGGCCGTCCAGCGCGGAATCGGGCGGCGCGGCATACCAGGTGACGTGCGCGACCACGCTCTCGTAGGCGGGATCCGAGGAGTGCCCGTGCGCGTGCCAGTCCGACGGATGGAGGTGTATCTCCACGTCCCCGACGACCCGCCGCCGCGCCGGGCCGACTTCCAGCACGGCGTGGGAGAAGTCGGGCCCCGCCTCGACGTTCCATGCGCCCGGGTCGATCACGCGCACGGACAAGCCGTCTGTAGTCCGCAGGTCCTTGGGACGCAGGGCGCCGTCGTACCACAGCGCCTGCACGTGCCGCTCGCTTATCGGCCGTCGCCTGTTCCAGTCTATGTCGTCCATCTCGTGTCTCCTTCCTCGCCGCGAAGGGGCATTGTCCCCGCGACGCGAATAGTAAACACGATTCCGGCCGGCGAATTGTCTCAAAGATGTCTCAAAATTGTCTCAAATTTGTCTCATGGTTTTGGGGCGCCCAAAATGGTGCTGTCTTGGGGGTGGCGTCTGCGGCGGAAGTTTGGTAGAATCGCGGCCACCACATGCTATCGATTACCTAGGAGGCAGAAGAGAAATGAGAGTAGCAACGCTTTTCGCGGCGCTTTCCGCCGTGTGCGCAGCCTACGCCGCAGACGGCGACTGGAACTGGTACGAGAACGAGGCGCTGCCCCTTGGCGGCAAGGGGTTCAAGGACACCGCGACCATGTTCGAGCGCTGGCCTGCCGCCGCGAAGGGCAGGATTCCCGCTTCGCTGGTTGGCATGGGCCGCCACACCACGGGGATGTACCTGCGCTTCAAGACCGACGCCGACAAGATCCGCATCGAATGGAAGGTCCAGGAAGAGCATCCCAATGATCCGCTCATCCCCGAAGCCGGACTGATCGGGCTTGACGTGTACGGTTGGGACAAGTCCGCAGGCGGCGGCAAGGGGGCGTGGCGCTTCCGCGGGAACAAGCGCTACTGGACGCGCGGGAGCGAAGTGCCGGGCGTTGCCCAGTTCGGCTGGACGCCGGGAGAGCCGTGCATCGTGTATCTGCCGCTGCGGGCGGTGATGAAGTCGTTCCGCATAGGCGTCCCGAAGGGGAAGTCGCTCAGTCCGCACCCGTACCGCACGCCCGACGCCAAGCCGATCGTCCACTACGGCACGTCGATCGTCCACGGCGGCTGCGCTTCGCGCCCGGGGCTGGCGTTCACCGCGATCGCCGCGCGCGAGCTGGATCTCCCGTACGTCAACCTGGGCTTCTCCGGCGCGGCGAAGATGGAGGCGAGCGTGCCGGAGTTCCTGGCCGCGGCAGACGCCTCGCTCTACGTGATAGACGCGCGCTGGAACATGTCTCCGGATATGGTGGCGACCAACTGCGTGCCTTTCCTGCGCAAGATGAAGGAGCTTAGGCCCGACGTGCCCATGCTCCTCTGCGAGGGCTGCACGGTGCAGGACAGCGACCGCTGCAACCCCGCGTTCCGCAAGGCGTACGACTCGCTCAAGGCCGAGGATCCGGTCAAGTGGCGCAACCTCTACTACTTCACCGAGAAGACGATGCTGCCCAAGGACGACAAGGAGGCGACGCACGACTTCTGCCACCCGAACGACTACGGCATGATGCACATGGGCCGCGCCTACGCCCGCCGCATCCGCGACGTGCTCGACGCCGAGGCGCAGGCGAGGCCCGACGCGCTCGTCGTGGACTTCGACGCGCCCGCCGGTCCCGTCAAGCCGGTCAACGGCGTCGGCCAGCCTCCAACGGTGAGCTGGAACGACTTCCATCTCTTCAGGTACCTGAAGGAGGCAGGCATCCCGTACTCGCGCCTCCACGACACCGGCGGCGCCTTCGGCAAGAGCCTCTATGTCGACATCCCCAACCTGTTCCGCGACTTCGATGCCGACGAGAACGATCCCGCCAGCTACGACTTCACCTTCACCGACGGCCTAATGAAGGCGCTCGTCGCAAACGGCGTGGCGCCGTACTTCCGCCTCGGCATCACGATCGAGAACGCGGTGACGACCAAGCCGTACCGCGTGTTCCCGCCGAAGGACTACGCCAAGTGGGCCCGGATATGCGAGCATGTGATCCGTCACTACAACGAAGGCTGGGCAGGCGGCTTCAGGATGAACGTCAAGCGCTGGGAGATATGGAACGAGCCCGACGGCCATCCCGACGTGGAGAAGAATGCGATGTGGCGCGGCAGCTGGGCGTCGTACGTTGACCTGTACCGCGTGGCGGCGAGACACCTCAAGGCCAAGTTCCCCCATCTCGAGATCGGCGGATACGGCAGCTGCGGCTTCTACGCCGTGGACGGCACCGGCAAGGTGGTGCCGGGCGCGAACGTCAGCTCCCGCGCGATGTACTTCGTGGAGTGCTTCACCAATTTCATCGACGTGGTGAAGCGCGAGAACCTTCCGCTGGACTTCTTCTCCATGCACAGCTATTCGCATCCGAGCAAGACGAAGGTGCAGGTGAAGTGGGCGCGTGACAGGCTTGACGAGGCGGGCCTTTCCGCGGTTCCCATCTCGCTCAACGAGTGGCTGCCGGAGCCGCGCATCGAAAGGCTGGGCACGGCGCGCCAGGCTGCGCTCATCGCCGCCCAGCTCGCCAGCTTCCAGAACGGACCCGTGGCCGACGCCGAGCTGTACGACGCGCGCTGCGGACTCGGCGCCTACTCGCCGCTTTTCAACGGCATCACGCACGCGCCGTACAGGGCGTACTACGTGTACATGGCGTTCAACGTGCTGCGCAAGCTCGGCACCGCCGCGAAGGTGACGGGCGGCGCAGACGAGCCAGGCGCGCCCAACGGCCTCTGGGCCTGCGCGGCGACCGACGGCAAGGGCTACGGCGCGGTGCTTGTGGCGAACCCGACGGACCGCGCGTTCCGCATGCCGGCCGCGTTCGGCAGGTGGCGCATCGCGCGCCAGCGCGCCGTTGACGAGACGCACAACCTCGGCGACCTCGCGCCCGACGGCACCATCGGTCCCGACACGGTGCTTCTCATCGAAGTGGCTCCCGCCACTCCAAAGAATTGACGGGGACGAGCTTCGTCTCGCCTGACTTCCGTTGCGTCACCTCAGAAAGAGGACGGTGCCATGGGGCGGGGCGACCTCAAGCGTGAGGTCGCGGAAGATCGAGCCGCCGAGGACGTCGTGCGAGCAGACGTTCACGCCCACGTGCACCTTTGCGGTGTGCGGAATCGGCTTCGGGACGGAACGGTTCGTACGTGGCGTCGTACCGGAAGATCACCATCATGCCGGAGACCACGGTGAGCAGCAAGGACTTCCCGTCGTCCGACTTGCGCAGGATTCCGCGCCGGTCCCCTTCCGCGAACACGAGCTCCGGCAGGCCCGCGATGCCGCCCGCCGCGCTGGCTCGCGTCCGCCTTGCCCACGAGCGCGCCCGCGCCGGACGGACCGGATCCCGAGAGGTGGATTTCCGACTTCTGCATGGTGAAGGTGTTCGCCACGAACCCCGTGGCGTCGGAGATCAGCGCGCCGCCGTCGGCCACGTAGACCGTGCCGCTCGCCGCACCCAAGCCGTTGAGCGCCTTCACAACCGCCCGTGCGCCGCTCGAGACGTGGATCGTGCCCGTGTAGGCGCTGATGTCGGTGTCGAAGAGAATCCGCCCGTTGCCCGCCACGACGATGTCGTCGTACACGTTTCCGGTCAGGTCGGCGACGGTGGCACCCGCGTCCGCGAGCGCCTGCGCGAGCATGAGGTCGCCCGATGACGACGTGAGCGTTATCGAAGCTGCCCACGCAGGGCAACCCGCACACACAAGTGCCGCCGTGAGCATCAGTCTGACTGTGTTTTTCATGGCCATGCCTTTCATTTTCTGGCGGTATATCATTTCCCGGCCGTGCCGTCAACCAGTTGCTCCGCGTTTTAGTAACCGGCATGGAATTTCCTCAAAAATCTTGGTATGGGTACTTGACTATCGATAAGTAATTATCTATAATATGCACCGTCTTCCAGCCCCATAGGGGTGGCGACGGGAACTTGAGGCCGCGAGGCCATGAGGCTCTCGCCCCGGAAGGCGCGGCACGCATGGGATTTTCTCCCCCTTTCTTCCATGTGTCCCGCGCCTTTCGGGGCGAGAAGCTTTTTCGGGCGGCGAGTTTTTGGTAGAATGGGCGGGAACCGCCGCCAGAAGGGTGGCGGAACAAACAAGGAGAATGTCGATATGCGATTCGGACAGAAGACTGGAATGCTTGCGGCGCTGGCGGCCGCGCTGGCGGCGGGAACGCTTTCGGGCGTTGAGAAGCTTGCCCTGGACGGGCTTTGGGACTTTCGCCTGGAGAAGGGGAAGTCGCTGGAGGAGGTTTCGCTGCCGGCGTTCGAAGCGAACGACAAGATGACGGTCCCCGGCTGCTGGAACGCGATGTCGCGCTACTTCAACCAGCACGGCACCGGCTGCTACAGGCGGCAGTTCGCGCTCGCGGCGGACGCGGCGAACGCGTTCCTCGTGGTTGACGGCGCAGGACTGCGCTCGCGCTTCTGGATCGACGGGCGCGAGATCGGCATGAGCAAGCTGCCGTGGAGCAGGTTCGAGTTCGCGACGGGACCGCTCGCGAAGGGGACGCACGAGCTGGTGGCGGCCGTCGATTCCGTCGTCGACAACGCCAAGGTGAAGCTTTTCTGGGACTTCTACGACTTCTATCCCTTCGGCGGGTTCCACCATGGCGTGTGGCTGGACGTGCAGACGAAGCCCGTCGAGCTTCGCCGCGTGGTGGTGCGCACGCGCGACATCAAGATCGGCCGCGTGGAGCTGGAGGCGCAGTTCGCGGGCGAAGGTGCGCCGGCTGACTTCGAGGCGGAGGTGGCGTTCGACGGAGGAACGGCGCGGAAGCTGGCGTTCAAGGGTCGGAGGGCGTCGGTTTGCGTGCCCGACTTCAAGCTGTGGAGCCATGACGCGCCCAACCTGCACAAGGTGGCTGTGACGCAGAACGGAGTGACGGCATGCGCGCGCTTCGGCATCCGCCAGGTGGGCACGGCCAACGGGCGGATCACGCTCAACGGACGTCCCGTCTACTTGAAGGGCGTCAACCGGCACGAGTCGCACTACGAGTTCGGCGTGACGACGCCCGTGCAGCTCATGTACGAGGACGTGCAGAACCTCAAGGACCTGGGCGGCAACTTCATCCGCGGCAGCCACTACGCGCAGTGCG
>CAMPAF010000050.1 GCA_946631535.1 uncultured Verrucomicrobiota bacterium | reverse complement strand
ACGTTGCAGTCTAAATTCTACCTTCTGTTTCCATGCTCCCGGTTGTCAAAGATCGCTTGCGTCCTCGCGGACGCGACGCCCGCCCCGTGGGGCGAACGGAGGGATAGTGTATCAAATCCCCCGCGGCCCCGCAAGGGGGTAAATGAAGAAAAACAAAAAAAGTTGCATTTGGCGGTTTGGGGCCACCGAAGGAGTGCCGCTGGAAGTGGGCGGACCGCCTGCAAGGATTGCCGCTGGAAATGGGCGAACCGCCCGCAAGGGATTGCATTTTCCAGCGGGCGGACCGGGGCCACCGGGACCACCGAGACCGCCGGGAAATGGCAAGCCAGGCTTGCGCACCAGGCCACTGGCCCGTGAGCCTATTCCTGGCGCGAAGCACCTCCCTGGCACGATCCCGGTAGTCTCGGTGGTCCCGGCGGTCCCGGTAGCAGGCACTAGTCCCGCGAAGCGGCCCGCGCCTACCCCAGCCACCGGCCCGCGCCTACCCCAGCCACCGGCCCGCGCCTACCCCAGCCATCGGCCCGCGCCTTTCCACTACCGCAAAAGGACAGAATTTGGTATCATGTCCGCCGATGGAAGCGAACGCCTTCAGAAGGTGCATTGTCGCCTGCTGGACCGCATGCGCCGCTTTGGGCGCATGTGGCGCATCCACATACTACGTGATCGACCTTTCGGGCGGACCGAACGCGGAGAGCTATCCGATGGAGATTCTCGATGGCGAACCGTCAGGCGGCTGGACGGACGAGCACAAGACGACAAAGCTCGTCCTCCGCCGGATCGAGGCAGGCTCGTTCAAGATGTGCAACGAGGTTGATGTCAATCTCACACGCCCCTTCTTCATCGGCGTCTTCGAGGTGACGCAGAGGCAATATGAATTAGTGATGGGCAGTAATAGCAATCATTCTTTATATCAAGGAGACATGTTGCCAGTGGAGTCGGTTTCGTGGAACGATATTCGCGGCACAACATACTCTTGGCCAAATTCCGCAGATGTCGATTCTTCGACGTTCATTGGCAAGTTGCGCGAGAAAACAAGGCTCCTTACTATCGACCTGCCGACGGAAGCGCAGTGGGAATACGCGTGCCGGGCAGGAACGACAACCGACTTCAACAATGGAACAAATTGGAACAATGATCCATATGCGGAAGATGAAAACCTGAACCAGCTTGGATGGTACGTATGGAATTCCGACTATCAACCCAAGGAAGTTGGATGTCTCCAGACGAATGCGTGGGGACTCTGCGACATGCATGGCAACGTGTCCGAATGGTGCCTCGATCGTTGGGACGAATCCCTTGCAGGAGGAAACGATCCTGTCGGTGGAACGAGCAGCAACCTTAGAATCGTACGCGGAGGCGATTACAACAACTACGCATCATACTGCCGCGCGTCGTTTCGGACTTGTGAGTATCCATCCAGCA
This sequence comes from uncultured Verrucomicrobiota bacterium, assembly GCA_946631535.1. Next base: position 10,904 of record CAMPAF010000050.1, on the reverse strand, counting down.
GATACGAGCATTACGGCTTCCGCATCGCCTGCTTCCCTGCCGAGATCGTCCATTCATCTACGCCCTACGAAGGCGTCTACGATGGACAAGGACACGGCATAGAAGTTGATGTCGACATGCCGACGAACGCCGCGATCTCCTACGCCCTGTTGGAGAACGGACCTTATCAGGTCGAACAGATTCTCATCACGAACGCGACGGACGGTGCCGTGACCGTATGGTACAAGGTGGAGGCGAACGGATACGATACCGTCACGAGCAACAGCACGGTGACGATCACAAAGGCGACATACGACATGACTGGCGTCGCATGGGACTACGACGAGCCGTTCGAGGGCGACGGCACGGTGAAGACGGTCGCGCTGACAAACCTACCCGACGGCGTATCGGCCACCTACACGGGCAATGTGGCAACCAATCCGGGCACCTACACGGCGCACGCCACGTTCACATACGACACGACGAACTACGAGCTGCAAGTCGTGGCCGACCTGGATTGGACGATTAACCGCCCGACGACGTTTGGCGATTTCGTGAATTGTCCGAGCTTGGGTTTTGTGACAAGCGGGAATGCGAACTGGTATCCGGTCGAGAACGAATCTCCAGATGGGTATGCCTTGCGTAGCGGTGCGATTACGCATTCTCAGACGAGCCGACTTGATGTCGTAGTCTCGGGGCCTGGCACGATTTCCTTCTGGTGCCGCGTGGAGGGAGAAACGTTTCGCCGCAAGGTCTATGACGGGTTGGCTTTTTGCGTTGACGACGAACAACAGAGCGATGGCTTGATCAACTCAAATGAATGGGTACAGCTGACATTTGAGGTGTCGGGTGACGGTAGTCATACGCTCAGTTGGCTGTATATCAAAGATGAAGAGGATGAAGACGAAGACAACAAGACAAGAGGAGATTGCGCATGGCTAGATAATGTCACATGGATCTCGGCGGCACTCCCGGAGTTGCGCTTCACGGCTCTATCCGTCAGGAATGGCGAGATGACAGTTGCGGTAACATCGACAGATGGCACGATATCCTCGACGGAGGTTAAGAATTGGCTGGAGGCGACGAGCGACTTGTCCAACTGGGTGGGCGGCGCGCTTCAGATAACCGTGACCGACCTGACGGAAGGCGTTGCCGAGACGGTCCGGTACAGAGTGGCATTTGCCAATGGCGCGCCGCCGCGCGCGTTCCTTAGAATCAGAGAAAAATGAAGACGACAAGGAGATGAAGACATAATGACAGCAGAAGAGATATGCGAAAAGGTGAACGGCACGCTCGCCGTGCCCGTCAAGGACGCAGCAGCGACTGGCGTGTACGTGGGCGACCTGCTTTCCGACGTGATGGGCCACGCGGGCGAGGACTGCGCGCTAGTCACCATACAGAACCATCTCAACACCATCGCCGTCTGCACGCTCGTGGGCTGCGCGGTGATAGTGATCTGCCACGGCCGTCCCGTGCCGCCCGACATGGCGGAGGCCGCCGCACGCGAGGGCGTGGCGATCGTCGTCACCCCCCTCTCGCAGTACGCCGCCGCCCTCGCCCTCTCCAGCCTCCCGCCGGCGGAGCACTGACCGTGAAGTTCGACCTCCATATCCACAGCTGCCTCTCGCCTTGCGCGAACCTGGAGATGTCGCCTTCCGAGATCGTCGCGCGCGCCGTCTCCGCCGGCATGGGCGGCATCGCGCTCACCGACCACCAGAGCGCCCGCAACACGCCCGCCATCGCCGAGTGCGCCCGACGCGCAGGCATCGCCTGCCTCTACGGGCTCGAGGTCTGTACCGCTGAGGAAGTCCACACCCTCGCCCTCTTCGACACCACTGAACAGGCTCTCGCCATGACCGACTGGGTGTACGCCGCCATGCCAAAGCGCGTCAACGATCCAGAGACGTTCGGCGACCAGCCCGTCGTCACCTGGGACGACGACATCGTCGAGATGGAGTGGCGCATCCTCGCCATGGGCTGCCGCAAGACAATCCCCGAAGTCTCCGCGAAGTGCCACGAGATGGGCGGGCTCTATCTCGCCGCGCACATCGACCGCAGCGCGTTCTCCGTATATTCGCAGCTGGGCGGCATCCCGGCGGACGGTGCCTTCGACGCCGTGGAGCTTTCGCGCACGGCGAACGAAACGATCTGGCTGCCGAAGGCTGAGGGCTACGCCGTCACGCGCAGCTCGGACGCGCACAACCTCGATGACGTCGCGCGCGTCTGGACGGAGGCAGACCTGTCCGCCTTCAACGTCGCGGCGCTAAAGGCGGCATTCGCCGCCCGCGCCACGACCCTTTCGCCGCGCCTCACGACGTTCTAGGGCCTGTCCCCTAGCGGTTGAAGGCGCGGTGCGCGATGTCGGCGCGATGGAACGCGCCGTCGAAGGAAATCTTCGCGACTGCCGCGTACGCGGTGTCCACCGCCGAGCGCAGGTCCTTGCCAAGCCCCGTCACCGAAAGGACGCGCCCGCCGGCCGTGAGGATTTGCCCGTCCTGCGCCTTCGTGCCGCAGTGGAACACGATCGCGCCAGGCACCTGCGCGGCATCGTCTAGCCCCGCGATGGGCTTGCCCTTCGCGTAGGAACCGGGATAGCCGCCGGAGGCGACGATCACCGTGGCCGCCATCTCGTCCTTTACAACAACGTCAGCCTCGGAGAGGTTGCCCTCTGCGCACGAAAGGAGGACCTTAGCGAAGTCGCCGCCAAGGCGCGGCAGCACCGCCTCGGTCTCGGGGTCGCCGAAGCGCGCGTTGAACTCCACCACGTTGATCGCGGAGCCACTTAGGGCCTTCTTGCCGCCGGGCGGCGTGATCATGAGGCCGGCGTAGAGGACCCCCCTGTAGACGATGCCGCGCTTCTTCAGCTCGCGCACGACCGGGAGGATGATCCGCTCCTTGATCTCCGGCATCATCGCGGGCGTCACCACGGGCGCTGGCGAATACGCGCCCATGCCGCCCGTGTTGGGCCCCTTGTCGCCGTCGAAGACGCGCTTGTGGTCCTGAGACCCCGGCAGCAGCACGGCGTTCTCGCCGTCCACGAGCGCGAGGATCGAGCACTCCTCGCCATCAAGAAACTCCTCTATGAGCACTTCCGCTCCGGCAGAGCCGAACTTGTTGCTGACGAGCATGTCGTCGATCGCCGCCTCCGCCTGCTCGGCAGTCTCGGCCACCACGACGCCCTTCCCGGCGGCGAGTCCGTCGGCCTTGATGACGACGGGAAGTCCGTACTCCGGAAGGGCCGCCTTGGCGGCGGCCGGATCAGTGAACACCTGTGCGCGTCCTGTCGGGACGCCCGCGGCGTTCATCACTTCCTTCGCGAAACGCTTGGAACCTTCCATGCGCGCGCCGGCGGCGCACGGACCGAACGCCTTCACGCCCACCTCGGCAAGCGCGTCCACCAGTCCCTTGCAGAGAGGCGCCTCGGGGCCGACCACCACGAGGTCGGGCTTGTTTTCCGCCGCCCACGCGGCGATGCCAGCCACGTCCTCGGCACCAAGCGCGAGGTTGGTCGCCAGCGCCGCTGTGCCGGCGTTGCCGGGAGCGCAATAGAGTTCATGCTTCGCTTCGTCCTGCGCGAGACGCCAAGTGATGGCGTGTTCGCGCCCGCCGCTGCCTACTGTCAGGATTTTCATGGCGACAGTATAGCATATTTCCGGAGGTCCGGTCATGGCAGCTTGCGCAGCCAGGAAAGTTCGCGCCGACGCATCCGCGCATAGTCCGCCGGAGCATGATCGTCCGCGCCTGACAGATGGTCCATGCCGTGGGCCATGTAGAGGAGCAGCTCCTTCGCCGGACTCCACCCGCGCCGCTTCGGAGCTGCGCGTAGCGCCTGGTCCGTGTTGACGAACAGCTCGCCGAACAGTCCAGGCTCCTCGGGCGGGATCGCGTCGTATGCCTGCGTGATCACGTCCGTCGCGCCCGCGATCCCCATGATGGCGCGATGCATCGCGTCCGATTCCGCGTCCCGCACGAGATGCACCACCACCTCGTGCCAGACATCCGGTCGCGGCAAGCTGCGTCCCTCCCGATTTGTCCTGCGGTTGCGCGATTGCGCGGCAAAAAAACGCGCAGCGGACTTAACATCCGCTGCCGTAATCCCGAATTGCCGCGGCAGACGACCTGTCACGACTATACGCACGACAGGACCTCCCGCGCCGCGTTGCCGATGGCGTCGCCGTTGGACTTCAGATGGTCCATCGCCGCATCGAGCGAGGCAATCGCCTTCTCGCGCGCGCCCTCATCGGCCAACCATGCCGAAAGCTGGTCCGCCACCGCCTCTGGCGTGAACGCTTCCTGCAGCAGCTCGGGCATTGGTGGCGGCGTGCCGGTCTTCTCCGCGATCACGTTCGCGAGGCCGATGTGCCTCACGCCCTTTATCACGCGCCGCGCGAACCAGGCCAGAAGAGGCGACACGGCATAGACGAGCACGGTGGGACAGCGCGCGAGCGCCGCCTCAAGTGTGGCCGTGCCGCTCGCCACGGCCGCGCAGTCGACCTGCCGCAGGACATCTCGCGCCTTTCCTTGGACTATCTCGATGTGGCATGATTCAGGCGGCGGATTGCCGCCGACTTGCCTTTCGATCTCAGCATGCGCCTTGTCGTTGGCGGCCGGAATAAGGACTTCAAGACCACCTTCCACCTTGCCGTCGAGCAGGCGAAGCGCCGCCAGCAGACGCGGGAGAATGCGCTGGATCTCGCCGATGCGAGAGCCGGGGAGGATGGCGATTTGCGGTCGCGCGGGAGCACGTCCCTTCCGTTCTGCCGGTCGCGCGGGAGCGCGATCCTCCCCCGCAAACACATCCACGAGAGGATGGCCGATGAACTTGGCGTCGAGGCCCGTTCCCTTGAAGAGCGGCGGCTCGAACGGGAAGAAGCAGAGCAGTTTCGTGATCGCGGCGGCAACCTTCGGGATGCGCCCCTGGTGCCATGCCCACACCTGCGGGCAGACGACGTGCACCGCAGGGATGCCCCGTGCCTTGGCGTAGGCCGCCAGCTTCAGGTTCAGCCCCGGATAGTCCACGGTCACCACGGCCTCCGGCTGCCACTCGCGTATGAGGCGCTTCATCGTGCGCGCCACGCCAAGGAAGAAGAACAGGCGCTTCAGGACAGGCCAGAAACCCATCACCGCCAGGTCTGCCGTCTTGAAGCCTTCCGACTGGTACCCGCGAAACTCCATCACCGCGTCAGGCTGGGCGTCCTGCAGCGCGTCCTTCAGGCGCTCCGCGTAGATGAGGCCCGACTCCTCGCCGGCCAGCACGAGAAATTTGCGTATCTTCATTTCCGCACCGGGCGTAACGGGGCTGGTGGAAGGTCGGTGGCGATGCCGACGATGGCGATGCCGTACCTGTCGGCGAAGGCGAGAACCTTCTCTCGGTCGAGCAGGAGCAGACGCCCCGCCTGGAAAGCGAGCGCCGTGACGCCGGCGCTGCGCATAACCTTCAGCGTCTTGAGGCCGACGACCGGGATGTCGAAGCGCATGTCGTGCCCTTCTCGGGCTCCCTTCACGAGCACAGCCCCCTTCCCGCCAAGCTTGCCGCCGCGCTTGATGGCTGCGTTGGTGCCTTCGAATGCCTCGACGGCCAGAACCATGCCGTCCTTCACCAGGACCGTCTGCCCGACATCGTGCCGCCCCACGTCGCGCATCACGTCCGCGCCGTGCCTGATGTCCTTCATCTCGCGGTCCGACGGCGCGCGATCGGTCAGCAATCCCTCTCCGGGCAGATGGCCGTCCATGAAGGAAGACGCGGGGAATACCGGCACTCCGGCCTTCTCGAACTCGAAGGCCAGCTTCCCGTAGACCGTGTGGGCTGTCTTGAACGGAAGCGACGCGAGCCAAGCCTTCGTCTCCTCGTCGAAGCGCGCCGTGAAGAGCGAGAGAGGGTTGATCTGTCCGGCAAACACCGCGCCGTCGTAGCCCTGCGCGGCCACCCAGCGAAGCCCCGCCGCGATGCCGCCAAGGTTGATCGTGTGCACGTTGTCGGCCGCCCGTATCGTGGCGCGCTCCGTGGAGCCGCGCACCGCCAGCACGTCAACCTGCGCGACGCCTGCCGCGCGGGCCCCCTCGACCACGAGGCGCGGATACGCGCCCGCGCCTGTGATGACGATCATCTTGGACGGCCAGAAGCTCATGTCAGCGCTTGCGGCAGCAGAGCCAGCAGACGAGGCAGGAAAGCGCGAAGAAGCACAGCGAGATGCACCTGTGGCTCCACAGGAGCATCTCCTGCCCGTGCCCGCCATATACGGTCATCATCGGCATGACGGCCGTGAACACCACCCCGGCCGCGAAGGCGGTCCAGAGCAGCCACGCGAGGCCGGGCAGGGCCTTGAGCGTCCGCTCCTTGAGGCGGAAGAAGAGCATCAGCAGCACGCACGCGGCGAACCCGCCGCCCGCGCACATGTGGAAGACGAGCCAGATGCCGGACATGCCGCCGACCATCCAGCCGATAACGCCGGACGCCGCCAGATAAAGCAGGCACACCACAAAGCCCATGTCCACAATCCACTTCGCGACGCCCCAGATGAAGTCGTCGGTGCTGTCGGATATCAGGCCGGCCACCTTGTTGAGCGCCACGGCGGCGGCCGCCATCACGAACAGGCAGATGAATCCGAACACGGTCCACATGAAGATCTTCATCATCGGACGCATAGCGAACGTCGTGCCGAGCAGCGCGTGGTAGCCCGCTCCGACGCACATCAGGTCGGCCTGCGAGACAGGCTCCACGTCCGCATCGGCCAACGGGCCGGTGGGAGCGATCTTCGCCTGGAAGAAGTCGGAGTCGCCCGTGTGGCAGTCGGCGCACTTGACGGGATTGGCGCCGCGCGCCATCCGCGCGGGACGCACGTCGTGCCCGACCGGCCAGGCGACCGGCTCGACGGTCACGAACGTGGAGGCGACGAGGTTCGATCCTTCGGCCATCCACAGCTTTCCGTGGCCTATGAAAGCGAACTCGTCTTTCGGCGTGGCGGCCTTCAGCTCATTCAGCGCGGCGGCGGCCAACGCCTTTGTCAGCGGCTTCGCCAAGTTAAGGTCCTTAAGGTCCTTAGCGTCTTTAATGTCCTTAGTGGCGTTAAGGTTCTTAAATACCTTAAGCTCCTTAATGGCGTCGAGGCGGAGTGGCGTGACGGTGCCGTTGGTCGTCACCTGCGCGAAATAGCTTGGCCACATCACGCGATGTGGGGCGATCTTTCCGTCCTGACCCTTCATGAAGACCGGCTCGACTATGTAGGGGCAGTCCGTTGCCCACTGGACGCGCCCGTAGATGCCGATGCGGTTGGCGCGCGCCGTGCGCACCTGCGCACGCGTGCCGTCCTTCGTCACGCCGGAGTGGCAGACCGTGCAGGCGAGCTTCTCGAAGTGGACTAGCGGGATGCCCGCGTGATGCGGATGCGGTCCTGCGCCCTTCGGATCGACATGACACTCGCGGCAGCTCGTCGTCTTGATGCGGTGGTCCATGCCGTTCTTGTGGCAGTCGATGCACTTCATGCCGCGCTTGAGATGGACGTCGCCCATGATGGCGTGAGAAGGCATTCCGTTCTCGGAGACGGCGTGGCATGCGAGGCAGCGCGCGTCCTGCGGCTTGCCCACCGCGAACACGCACCGCTGCTTCTGGTCAAACTGCGTGAGATCGTACACCACCTTCTGCGGCACCTTGAAGAGATGGTCGTCGGGGTTCTCGGCGGCGGCCCACGCGCTGTCCAGCCGCTCGTTCATGCCCTCGACGGCACCAAGCCCGGACGCCGCGATGGCGGCGCCGGTGAAGTTCTCGCGCAGCACCTGCCGCGCCCACTCGCTGGAGTCGTAAGCGTCGCCCTGCTGGTGGCAGGCGAGGCAGTTGGCCTCAAGCGGCCCGGTGACGAACCATCGCTGGCGCGGACCGGCCACCTCCTCCATCGCCCGCTTGTCACAGCCGATGCCGCCGCCAGGGAAGGAGCGTCCGAACATCTTCGTCCATTCGAAGGCCGAAAGGCCGATCTCGCGCGGAGCGAAAGCGCCTGGCTGTCCATGGAGCGAGAGCGGTACGGCGAGGCCGAGCGCCTCGTCGGCCCAAAACCAGGGCTCCACCTGCACCGACGACGGCGCGTCGTTGGTGTCTAGCCCGGTGCGGAAATGCGAGCCTCCGCGCGCGGACTGAACGTCGTGGCACTGTCCGCATGTCTTGTCCTGCGATATCGGAGACGGGAGCGGGGCGCCGGGGGACACCTTGTCGCCGTCGAAGTCGAGCGGCGCGAGCCGATGCACGGGGACGGTGCGGCCGCCGTTCCAGTGGGAATGCCCGAACACAGTTCGGACATCATTGCTTGAAACCGCCGCTTGGACGGCATCGCCAGGAGCAACAGCCTGGACGGCATTGCTGGAAGCCGCCGCTTGGACGGCATTGCTGGAAGACTCGGTTTGGACATCGGCACCGAGACAAGCTAGAATGGAGAGGCCGGCCGCCGCCAGCGAGAGCAGTCTCATTTGTCCTCCTCGTCCTTTGTCGCCAGCGAGAAGTTCCACACGTCTGCCGTGCGGCAGGCATCGATCACGCTGACGAGCGATTCGTATTTCGTCGTCTTGTCGGCGCGTATCACGACCGGCTGGCCGGGATAGAGCTTGGCTATGCGCGTAAGGCGCTCCGTCACCTCCGCAAGCGACAGCTTCTGCCCGTTCACCGTCACGTTGCCGTCGGCGGCGACGTTGAGGATGATCTCGCCGGGCATGCGCCCTGGCACAGTGGACGACTTCGCAGTAGGCAGTGCGATGGAAATCTCCGTCTCCCACTGGGAGAACACGCTCGACGTCACGAAGAAGCAGAGCAGCAGGAAGATGACGTCCATCAGCGACGCCATCTGCACCGGTGCGGCCTTGCTGCGGGAATTGCGGCGGAAGTTCATGCGAAGGCCTTCTCCAGATCGACCGCCAGCGACTCAAGCCCCGCGATGCGGCGCGCCGTGCGGCGGCGCAGGAACGCGTGGCACGCTAGGCACGGGATGGAAACCACCAGACCGAACACCGTGGTGACGATGGCCTGGGAGACGCCTTGCGCCAGCACGACAGGCCGCGCGTTCGCCGCAAGGTCGCTCGCGATGCCACCGAACGCCTGGAACATGCCGAGGACGGTGCCGAGCAGGCCGACGAGCGGCGCGATGGCCGCAAGGTCGGCCAGCCAGTCAACGGAAGCCTGCAACCGCTCGGCGACGTGCGCGCCTGCGGTCTCGACGGCCTGAGCGACGGGCGGCTTGGCGCCGGGAGCCGTGCCGCGCACCGCGTCGAGCGCCGCGAGCACCAGCGTGGAGAAGGCGCAGGGGCGGCGGTCGCACAGGCGACGCGTCTCGCCGTAGTCCTTCGCCTGCAGACGGCTGAACACGTCGCTCACCAGCGAGCGAGGCGCCAGACCGCCACGCCTCTGGGCGATCAGCAGGACGAGTATCTTGGCCAACGCCAGTACGGAGAGTCCGGCAAGCACCCACATCAAGGGACCGCCATACACCCACGCCTGCTTCAAAGTAATCGCTTCCATTTGCACTGTCTCCTAGATTGCCTATAGGTTCCTGATATGCCGTTTGGGCATAGATTTTACCCAAAATTCGCCGATACGGCAAGCGTATTCGCTACTTCACCCAAGCGTGGGCAGGATCCTTCGATGAGATCAAGCCGCGGCCCTGCGAACCTGCCATCGTCCAGAGATAGTACATCTGGTATCCTGGTGCGCCCACGAGCGGGTGGTAGCCTTCGGCTATCGCCACCGTGTCGTAGCTCTGGACCCGGTATGCCTCGTTGAGCGATCCGTCGGGCTTGTAGACGCTCTGGAACCCGAAGCCCTGCGGCGGATCGAAGAGGTAGAAGTACGTCTCCTCCATGTCCAGCTCGGCGGGCGGGTTGTTCACGTCGTGGCGGTGAGAGGGATAGCCGCTCCAGTTGCCGCTGGGGATCATGCCCTCGCCGATGTAGAAGTGCTCGCTGTCGAAGGTCTCGTCGAGGATGATCTCGCTCGTTCGCGTCCAGTTGTCCTTGCCGAGCGCGATGTGGCGCGTGTCCTCTGGCCGGATGAGCGTGGGCTTGGCCGTGTCGCGCGTGGCGGGCGAGCCGTTGTAGGCGAGCTCCACGTCGGAGAGCGCAAGAATCTCGTACTTCGTGTGGCGCGGCAGGTAGAGGCAGTGCGGCTTCCCCGTGAACGGACTGGCGCGGCCGTCCGTCACCTCGAAGGCCCAACCGTCGCCCTTCGCCGCGAAGTTGCCGCCTATGAGGACGAGCGCGAGCTCGGTCTCGCCCGTGTCGCCAGAGTACGTCGTATCCTTGGCGAGCTTGATGAGGCCGAACTTCGTCAGCTTCATGCCGTACTCGCCCACGTCGAACACCTTGTTGTAGCCCTGCTTGGGCTTAAGCGCAATTCTGAGGTTCATTTCCAGTATTCCTTGTTTTCACATGCCCCGCTATTAAACCATAACGCGCAGGCGGATACAAGCCGAAACCGCAACGGACCCGCAAGAGGTCAGCGGACCTCCACGGTCGCCACGGCCGGGGCGAGACCTTCGGCCCTTGCCTTCACGCGGATCTTGCCGGACTGCCCGGCACGGGCGCGGACGATCGCCTGCGCCCATCCGTTGAACGCCCGCCGAGTAGGCTTGCGGAAGTCCTCGAAGTCCGTCTCGTCGCCGTTGTCCGTTGCGACGATCTCGCCCGGCCCCTCCACCGCGAAGTCGATTCGCATCTTCGCGCGCGGCACCAGCTGACCGTCCGCGTCATGCACCGACACGTTCACGAAGCAGAGATCCTCGCCGTCGGCCGAGATCGAGTCGCGTTCTGCCGCCGCCGCGAGCTTCGCCGCCGCCCCTGCGGTCTTCACGCATGTGCGCGCCCACTCTTTGCCTCCCTTGTAGGCTACGACCTCGAGCGTGCCGGGCGCGTACGTCACGTCGTCCCACCGCAGGCGGTACGCGCGGTCC
>CAMPAF010000049.1 GCA_946631535.1 uncultured Verrucomicrobiota bacterium | reverse complement strand
ACCCGATCCGCGAGCTGATCAACGACCGCGCCCCCACGCTCATCATCCGCGAGAAGGCCCGCGAGCTCGGCATGCGCACTATGCGCGAGGACGGCGTCCGCTCAATCCTCGACGGCTACACCACGGTTGACGAGGTCCTACGCTACACCTGATCCAGCAGCACGGAAAGCACTGCGTCACCCATGGCGCGCGTGCCGATGGACGCCTCGCCCGGCTTGGCGATGTCTGCAGTTCTAAAGCCGCTCGCGAGAACGGTCTCCACCGCGCTCTCGACTGCCGCCGCTTCCCGCTCCAGTCCGAATGAATGCCTGAGCATCATCGCCGCAGACAGTATCGTGGCCAGCGGATTGGCGATGTCGCGCCCGGCGATGTCCGGCGCCGATCCGTGGACAGGCTCGTATAGCCCGAACCCGTCCTCTCGCAGCGACGCAGACGGCAACATGCCGATCGAGCCCACGACCTGCGACGCCTCGTCCGACAGGATGTCGCCGAACATGTTCTCGGTGAGCAGCACGTCGAAGCGCCTTGGATCGCGCACGAGCTGCATGGCGGCGTTGTCCACGTACATGTGGTCAAGCGAGACGTCCGCGAACCTCTCCTCGCGGACGCGCATGACCGTCTCTCGCCACAGGCGCGACGTCTCTAGCACGTTCGCCTTGTCGACGCTCGTTACGCTGCCGCGCCTGCTGCGCGCCGCGGAGAACGCCATTCGCGCCACCCGCTCTATCTCCTCGACGGAATACTCCATAACGTCGCGCGCGGAACGCCCGTCCTCCGACCGCTCGTGCGCACCGAAATATATGCCGCCGGTCAGTTCCCGCACCACAAGGATGTCGAAGCCTCCGGCAACTGCTTCCGGCCGCAGCGGGCTTGCGTCCACAAGCGCGCCCCATGCCTTCGCGGGACGCATGTTGCAGAACACGCCTAGCTCGGCGCGAAGAGGCAGGAGTGCGGCACGCTCAGGGCGAAGTGCGCCCGGCAGCGAATCCCACTTCGGTCCGCCCACCGCACCCAGCAGCACGGCGTCCGCCGCCCGGCAAGCCGCCAGCGTCTCCGGCGGCAACGCCGCGCCCACGGCGTCTATCGCCGCACCGCCCACCAGGCATTCGCGCGTCTCGAAACTGTGCCCGAACCTCTCCGCCACCGCCGCGAGGACCTTCACCGCCTCTCCAGTCGTCTCCGGCCCGATGCCGTCGCCGGCCAATACCGTTACCGTCTTGTTCATGGCTGGCCCTCCCCGCTGCCCTGTCGATTGCGGAGATAGTTCGCGAGGCCGCCGGCCGCCACGAGTTCGCGCATGAACGGAGGAAACGGCTCCACGGCGAAGCGTTGTCCCGTCGTCTCGTCCGTTATCTCTCCCGCCACGAAGTCCACAGTCACCGCATGCCCCGCCTCCACCGCCTCGGCGGCTGCGGGGCATTCCAGGATCGGCAGACCGATGTTGAGCGCGTTGCGGTAGAATATGCGCGCGAACGAGGCCGCAACCACGCAACCCACTCCGCACGCCTTGATGGCGAGCGGCGCGTGCTCGCGGGAGGAGCCGCAGCCGAAGTTGCGTCCCGCGACGATGATGTCGCCGCTCCTGACGGTTCGCGCGAACTGCTTGTCGATGTCCTCCATGCAGTGCGTCGCCAGCTCGTTGGCGTCCGGCGTGTTTAGGTAGCGCGCCGGAATGATCACGTCGGTGTCGACGTTGTCGCCGTACCTGAAAGCTGTTCCCCTGGTCTTCATTTCATTTCCTCCGGCATTGCGATACGTCCTGCCAACGCGCTGGCGGCGGCGACCGCCGGCGAGGCGAGATACACTTCGGACTCCACATGGCCCATGCGGCCGACGAAGTTCCGGTTCGTGGTTGCCACGCACCTCTCGCCCTTCGCGAGGATGCCCATGTGTCCGCCCAGGCACGGTCCGCACGTCGGCGTGGACACGACGCACCCCGCCTCCGCGAACGTCTTGAGCAGCCCCTCCTCCATCGCCTGCAGCCAGACGCGCTGCGTAGCGGGGATGACGATGCACCGCACGCCCGGCGCCACCTTCCTGCCGCGCATGATCTCGGCGGCGACGCGCATGTCGGATATCCTGCCGTTCGTGCATGAGCCTATCACCACCTGATCGATCGGCACGTCGCCTGCCTCTTCCACGTCGCGCACGTTGGAAGGCAGGTGCGGGAACGCCACCACGGGCTTCAGCCCCGACAGGTCTATCTCCACCTCGCGCTCGTATTCGGCATCAGCGTCGGCCGCAAATGCTCGCGGCGGCTTCGCTCCATGTTCCGAAAGGTACGCCCTGCAGATGTCATCCACAGGGAAGATGCCGTTCTTCGCGCCGGCCTCTATGGCCATGTTGGCGATGGTGAAGCGGTCGTCCATGCCGAGTGCGGCGACGCCGTCACCCGTGAACTCAAGCGACTGGTATCGCGCGCCGTCCACTCCGATCATGCCGATCAGCCGCAGCACGACATCCTTGCCGCAGACCCAGCCGCGCGGAGCGTTGCGCAGCACGACCTTGATCGCGGACGGCACCCGGAACCAGGCCTCGCCTGTCGCCATCCCCGCCGCAGCGTCCGTAGAGCCGACGCCAGTGGAGAACGCGCCAAGCGCGCCGTACGTGCATGTGTGCGAATCGGCGCCGATCACGCAGTCGCCCGCCGTCACGAGCCCCTTCTCCGGCAGCAGCGCATGCTCCACGCCGCAGTCGTGGCCCACCTCGAAGTAGTTCTCTATGTCCTGCGCTCGGGCGAACGCCCTCATGCACGCGCACTGCGCGGCCGCCTTGATGTCCTTGTTAGGCGCGAAGTGGTCAGGCACCAGCGCGACCTTCGTGCGGTCGAACACTCGCTCGCGCCCAAACTTCGGGAACTCGCCGATGGCGACCGGCGCCGTGATGTCGTTCGCCAGCACCAGGTCGAGCTTCGCCATCACCAGCTCGCCCGCGCGTACTGTCGCTCCGTCGGCCACGTGCACCGCGAGGATCTTCTGTGTCATCGTCATGCCCATGTCAACACTCTCCTTTCATGTCCTAGGCCATTAGGCGTTCAGCATCCTGTTGACGGCGTTCAGCAGCGCGAGGATGCTGCCCTTGATGATGTCGGTGGAGACGCCGCGCCCGCGGTACGAGCCTCGCTTGTCCGATATCTTCACGAACACTTCGCCGAGAGCGTCGCGCCGCTCCGTGACGGCCTCGATGCGGTAGTCATCCAGCGTGAACTTGTGCCGTATGATCATCTCCACGGCGCGGAACGCGGCGTAGATCGGCCCCGAGCCGAGCGCGGCCTCCTGGCGCTTCTTGCCGTTCCTTTCAAGCGTGACCTGCGCGGTGGCGCTCATGTGGTTGCCGCTGTTGACGACGAACGTGTCGAGCCGCCATTCGCGCTCCGGGCGTACGCGAGTCCCCGCCTTCGCCTCCACGAGCGCGACGAGGTCGCGGTCCAGGATCGTCTTCTTGCGGTCGGCCAGCGACTTGAAATCCGCGAAGAGGTCCGCCACCTGCTCCGCTTCCAGCTCGTAGCCGAGGGTCTTCAGGCGCTCCGCGAAGGCGTGCTGCCCGGAATGCTTGCCAAGCACCAGCTCCGTCTTCTTCACGCCGACGGACTCCGGCGTCATGATCTCGTATGTGCGCGCGTCGGCCATTACGCCGTGCTGGTGGATGCCGCTCTCGTGGGCGAAGGCGTTCGCGCCGACGATCGCCTTGTTCGGCGCGATCTTGACGCCTGTGATGCGCGAGAGGAGCTGGGCCGAGCGGGCGATCTCCTCCGTGTGGATGCCGTACTCCATGTCGCCGTAGTGGTCGTGCCTGGTGCGCAGACCCATCACGATCTCCTCCAGCGCGGCGTTGCCAGCACGCTCGCCGATGCCGCCGATCGTGCATTCCACCTGGCGCGCCCCGGCGCGTATGCCCGCAAGCGTGTTGGCGACTGCGAGCCCCAGGTCATCGTGGCAGTGTACCGAAAGTATCGCCTTGTCCATGTTCGGGACGCGCGTCATGACGGAGCGGATGAAGTCGTGGAACTCCTCCGGCGCGGCGTATCCGACCGTGTCCGGCAGGTTCACCACCGACGCGCCGGCGGCGATCGCCGTCTCCACCACCCTGCACAGGAAGTCGACGTCCGTGCGCGAAGCGTCCTCTGCGGAGAACTCCACGTCCGCGCACTTCCTCCGCGCGTACGCGACCATGCGCCTCACCCTATCCAGCGCGTCCCGCCGCGACATGTGGAGCTTGCTCTTCAGGTGCAGGTCGCTCGTGGCGAGGAACGTGTGCACGCGCGGGTGCGCCGCCTCCCTCACGGCCTCCGCCGCCGCGTCGATGTCCTTCTCGAGCGCGCGGGCGAGCGATGCCACGGTGCAGCCCTTCACGGCGCGCGCGATCTGGCGCACGCTCTCGAAGTCGCCTGGCGAGGCCACGGCGAACCCGGCCTCTATCACGTCTACGCCGAGCGCCTCGAGCTGGAGCGCCATGCGCGTCTTCTCGTCGTGCGACATGGAGTAGCCCGGGGCCTGCTCGCCGTCTCGCAGCGTCGTGTCGAAGAACCTTATCCTGTTGTCTTTCATTTCCTGTTCCTTGTTGCCTGCCTGTCTGGCGTCGCCGTCCCGAGATGCAGAAACGGCCTCGCCTTTGGGGCGGGGCCGTTTGCTTTCCAGAACGCTCTTCCTCTGCTTCTAGCAAACCGCACCCGTCCCGCTCCCAAGAAGGAGAAGGCCAAGAAGCGCCAGAAGCATAAGGTTCGTGTTCATCGTTTTTTCCTGTGACGCGGCGTAGTATACCACACCACACCCTGCGGGGTCAATGCTAAAGACGCCGTTCCTTTCTCACGGCCTCCCATGCTGCGTTGATTTCCGCCATGGATCGGGTGGCCTGCGCAATCATGCCTTCCGGCACGCCTTCCGCCTTTAGCCTGTCGGGGTGATAACGCATGGCGAGTTTCCGATATGCGGACCGGACTGCATCATCCGTGTCCGACGGCGAGCACCCCAACCGAGAGTACGCCTTGTCAAGTTCGGACTCCTCGTTGCGGAATCCGCCAGCACCTCCTCCGCCTACCCCGAAATACATCCTTTTGAAGTAGAGGTACAATGTCGGGTCTATGTTCAGCGAACTGACGGCATGGCCGAGCAGCTCGCTTTCCTTGGCGTCCAGGACGCCATCTGCGGCGGCTACCATCCACAGCATCTCATAGACGAGGGTCCTGGCCTCGCCTGTCACGATGGACGCGAATTGCGAGGCGTATGCGTTGAACGCGGAAAGCGAATAGGCGCGCACGCTGTTGAACGCTCGCACGCATACCTGGTATTCGTCCTCCAAAAGCCCAAGCGAACGCAGGCATTTGCTGGCGACGTTGACCTCTGGCTCGCTGATGTGCCCGTCCGCCTTGGAGATGAACCCGAGCATCTTGCCGAATCCCTCCAAGATGACATCTCGCAGATATCCGGCATTGCGGCGACGAGCCTCCTGCTCGCGGCGCATCTTCTCCTTGCCCTGATGCGCCCACATCCAGATTATGGCGCCCCAGAGCAGTATGTTCCAGAACAATCCCATTAGGCGATGACGGCCAGGGTCTGGCCCTTGGTCACCGGCTTGCCGTGCTCGACGAGGAAGGCGATCTTGCCGTTGGCCGTGGCCTTGATCGGATTGAACAGCTTCATGGCCTCGACGATGCAGACCGGCGCGCCGCTCTTCACGGAATCGCCATCCTTAGCCATCTCCGGCTTGCCGGGACCCGCGCTCCGGTAGAACGTGCCGTTCAAGGGCGCCAGGACGGGCGTGCCTTCGGCGGCCTTAGAGCCCTTAGTGTCTTTAACGTCCTTAACGTCCTTAGTGTCTTTAACGTCCTTAAGGTCCATAGAGTCTTTAAGGTCCTTAAGGCCGTTAGAGTCCTTAAGGTTCGCGCCTCCGCAGGCGGCCATGAGCGCAGCGAATGCCTTGCCGATCTGCGCGAACTTGGCAGTCTCTGGATCGACAGCGGCAACCTCACCTTTCACCTTTCCCTCTTCACCTTTCATCTCCAGGTCGGCAGGAATCGGATCCTTCGCGTCGGCAGGCTGCGCGCGCCACTTGAAGTAGCCGAGCGCCACTTCCGGGAAGAGGCAGTAGCTTAGAATGTCCTCCTCTGCCTTGATGAACTTGGCCGGGATCTCCTTCGCCGCAGCCGCGAGGCCAGGCTTTAGGAGGTCCGCCGGACGGCATGTGATGGGCTTGAGGTCGCCGACGAGCTTCTTCTGCAGCTTCTTTTCGATCGGCGCGGGCGTGCGGCCGTAGTAGCCGGCGGCGTAGTGCTTCGTCTCGTCAGTCACCATGCCGTAGCGCTTGCCGCCGAGGACGTTGAGGACGCTCTGCACGCCGACGATCTGGCTGGTGGGCGTGACGAGCGGAGGATAGCCCATGTCAGCTCGCGTGCGCGGCAGCTCCTCCAGCACCTCGGGCAGACGGTCCAGCGCGCCCTGCTGGGCGAGCTGGCTGCGGAGGTTGGAGATCATGCCGCCGGGGATCGCGTGGACGAGCACGCCGGCGTCCACCGGCTCCACCTTCGCCGTGGACGCGGGCTGGCGCTTCGCCTTCAGCTCGCGGAAGTAGGCGTTGATCTCGGCGAGCTTCTTCTGGTCGAGGCCAGTGTCGTAGCCCTCGCTCTCGAGGATCGTCACCATCGACTCGCACGGCGGCTGCGAGCTGAAGCTGGACATCGTGGAGATCGCGCAGTCCACGCAGCCCGCGCCCGCCTCCACGGCGGCAAGATACATGGCCGCCGCCATGCCGCTCGTCATGTGCGAATGCACCTGGATCGGTATCTCGGGGAGCGCCTTCACGAGAGCGCCCACGAGCTCGCGGGCCGCGCCGGGCGTGAGGATGCCCGCCATGTCCTTGATGGCGAGCGAGTCGATGCCCATCGCCTCCTGCTCCTTGGCGAGCTTCACGTAGGCCGCCACGGTGTGGACTGGCGAGGTGGTGTAGGAGATCGTGCCCTGCGCGTGGCCGCCGTACTTCTTCACGCTCGCGATGGCCTTCTCCAGGTTGCGGGGGTCGTTGAGCGCGTCGAACACGCGGAAGATGTCCATGCCGTTCTCGCAGGCGAGGGCCACGAAGCGCTCGACGATGTCGTCCGGATAGTGCTTGTAGCCGAGGATGTTCTGCCCGCGCAGAAGCATCTGGAGCGGCGTCTTCTTGCAGACGGCCTTGATCTGGCGCAGGCGTTCCCACGGATTCTCGCGCAGGAAGCGCATGCACACGTCGAACGTGGCGCCGCCCCAGCATTCTAGCGAATAGTAGCCGGCGTTGTCGATCGCCTCGGCGATCTTGAGGATGTCGTCTGTCCGCATGCGCGTGGCCCACAGGGACTGGTGGGCGTCACGCAGGGTCGTGTCGGTGATTCGGACCTTCTTCAGGGTGGCGTTTTTCATGACGGATATTTTACCATATCCGCCGCAGGTGTCCAATCCTACGAATCGTCTTCTTCGTCGTCGTGATGGTGATGGTGGAAATGGCCGAGGCGGATCTCCTCCTTGGCGATCAGGTCCTCCACGAAGCCGCCAAGCGCATCGAGGTCCGCCTCGTCCGCCGCCGCGAGCAGGTTGCCGAGAGCGCGCGGGATGTGCCGCTCGAACTGCGGCTGCCCGACGGACGCGAGCCTGCCGAACGCGCCAAGCGCCTGCACGAGACGCTGCACCGCGCCGTAGGCGAGGCGGTCCACGGGATACAGGCGCGCGAGCGCCGTCCGCGCCTTCTCGTCCAGCGGCACGTACGGATCGTAGAGGAGCGAGGCGAGGTCGTACGCCGCCGCGCCTAGACGCATCCCCTGGAAGTCGATGAACGCGAACGAACCGTCCGGACGGTACAGCACGTTCGAACTCTGGAAGTCGCGGTGCACCAGCACTGGCCGCTGGCGCGCGAGTTCCGCAGCCACGGCCTCGAGGTCCGCGCGCACGTCGTCGGGCAGCTTCTCGTAGCCGTAGCGTTCCTTCACGCAGAACTTCTCGAAGAGGTCGCGTTCCCAGGCGTAGAGGTCGGGGCCGAAGGAAGGTTCCAGCGGCACGTCGAGCGCGCGCTCCGTACCCTGCTCGTGCATCGTGCGGAGCGCCTTCACAACCGGCGCGTAGAGCTTCACCAGGTCGACGCCCTTCTTGGCAGCGCGCGTCTCAAGCGAATCGCCGTTGCAGTCCTCGAGCGCCAGCACCTTCTTCTCGGGAAGGTCCGCCAGCACGCGCGGCACCGGCACGCCGGACGCATCGAGCAGCCGCGCATGAGAGGCGTAGCGCGCGTTCTCGGGCCGCGCCGCGTCGTCGTACTGTATGGCGATCGCACGGTCGTCGCCATGGACGAACCGCCAGAACGAACGGTCGCTCCCGCGCGCCCCCAGGAACACAGCCGCGGTGTCCTCGGGCTTCCAGCCGAGCGCCTCCGCCAAGGCCGCAAGCGGCGCGTTGCCTATCTGGTCCACGCCCACGAGGGCGGTTTGCTCGAAAGTGCCGCCAACCATTCCGCCCGTCACCACGCACCCAGCGAGATCGGCGGTGTCCAGCAGCTTGACGCCCTCGAAGATGACGTTCGGGTTGTCTTCGAACCTGTCAGGATCAAGCGCGGCATGTGCCTCCAGATAGCTCTCGAGCGTTCCGGCATCCGCCCAATACGCCCCTTCGGGGTCTGTCCCCACCACGAAGCGCGCGTCCGTCATCATCGCCTTCTCGTACGCCTGCACGATCGAGCAGAACTTCGTCTCGGGCAGATACTTGACCACATCCGAAGAAAGTAGCGCGCACCCGCAGTAGGTGTATGTGCCGTAGTCGCCCGGAACGTCGCTCTTCCAGTTGCAGACGTGCCCATCGTGGTCGGCCTCGATCGTGCGCGGCCCGAAGTTCTCGGAAATCCAGCAGCCCGCGAAGTCGCCTGACGCCGCGAACGCCTTGAGGATAGGTTCCGGCTTCAGCCCGTCGATCACGATGTCGCCGTTCACGAGCCAGAACGGCTCGCCGCCGATGAAGCCCTCCAGCGGACGCAGCACTCCGCCGGTCCCAAGTATCTCCTCCTCGCGCGAGACGAGGATCGACGCCTTGCCCTTGCGCTCCGACGCCCAGCGCGCCACCTGCGGCGCGAGCCAGTGCGCGTTGACCGCTATCTCTGTGACGCCCCACGTCTCAAGCATCCGCACGACGCGTTCGAGCATCGGCACGCCCCATATCGGGAGGAGCGGCTTGGGCCGCACAAACGTGAGCGGACGCAGGCGCGTCCCCAGCCCTGCCGCCAGCACAATCGCCTTCTTGATGCCTTTTCCAGTGTCCATCGAGTATTCCTTGCTTCCTTTTCGCATCAGTCGATCACGAAGGTCTGACCCTTCACGGGCGCGACGGCCGACGGACAGCCGTGCTCCTTGAGCAGCTCCACCATCTTCTCCACGCGGTCCGGCTCGCCATGCACCGCGAACGCGCGCTTCACGTTCTTGCCCACGCCGTCGAACCAGTCCATCAGTCCGTTGCGGTCGGCATGCGCCGAGAGCGCGTTGATGGTCTGGACGCGCGCCTCCAGGTCGCACTCCTCGCCGAGAATCTTGACCTTCTTCTCCGTGTGTTCCACGAGCCGCCGTCCGAGCGTGCCTTCCGCTTGGAAGCCGACGATGAGCACGATGTTGCGCGGATCGCCCACCGAGGCCTTCAAGTGGTGCACCACTCGCCCGCCTTCGCACATGCCGCTCGCCGCGATGATGACCATCGGCCCGCGAAGCTCGTTCAGGGACATCGACTGCTGCGGCGTCTCGACATACTGCAGCCCGGGGAACGTGAGCGGATTTACGCCCACCTGCAGCAGGTCCTGCGCCTCAGGGTTGTAGCAGTCCTTCGCCTTTTCGTAGATCCCTGTAGCCTTCTGCGAGAGCGGCGAATCGATGAAGACGGGAATCTGACGGATGCGCCCTGCCGCAAGAAGTCGGTTGAGGTAGTAGAGGATCTGCTGCGTACGGCCGACGGAGAATGCCGGGATGATGAGCTTGGACTTCTGCTGGATGATGTCGTCGATGTACCCCTTGAGGCGGCCTTCCACGTCGTCAGCCGAAGGATGCAGGCGGTCGGCGTACGTGGACTCGATCATCAGGATGTCGGCGTCCTGCGGGTAGTCGTAGTGGCGAAGGATCGGCTGGTTTGGCTGGCCGAGGTCGCCTGAGAAGAGCAGCCTATGACGACGGTACGCGCCGCCACCCACGTCCAGCGTCACGAGCGCGCTTCCGAGGATGTGGCCGGCGTTGCTGAACTCTAGCGTCACGCCGGGGAATATCTCGCGCCGCGCGTAGAGCGGCACCGGCGACATCATCGGCATGAGCGTGTCGATGTCCTCCTCGGTGTACAGCGGCTCGAAGAGATGCTTGCCCTGCTGGCGGCGCTTCTTGTTGACGTACTCCAGGTCGCGCTGCTGCAGGAAGCAGGAGTCGCGCAGGAGAATCCCGCAGAGGTCCACGGCCTCCGGGCGAGCATAGACCTTCCCGCGAAACCCGTGCCGCACGAGCTGCGGCAGGTTGCCGGAGTGGTCGATGTGCGAATGGGAAAGGACAACCGCGTCGATCTTCGTGGCATCGAAGGGAATGTTCCGGTTGATCTCGAAAGCTTCCTTTCGGTGTCCCTGGTATAGCCCGCAATCGAGCAGAATACGCTTGCCGTTCGTTTCCACGAGGTGCATGGACCCCGTGACAGTCTGCGCCGCGCCGTAGAATGTAATTTTCATGCGCCAATTATATCATACGGCGCGGCGGCGCACAATGCGCCTGCTGACTTCCCTACTTGTCTCTCTCCCAGCGGCGCGGCTCGGGAGGTTCGAGGAAGATTTCCTTGATCGCCTTCAGGCGGTACGGGTCGCCCTTCTGCATGCGGGTCAGCTCCATCAGGAACTCCTCCGTCAGCTCCACGCCTTCGATGGCGGAATCGATCTCCGTGACGACGCCGTTCGGCCACGAGAGGTCGAGCACGACCTTGACCGGGCCCGGATGCGCCGCCGCAAGCGACTTCAGCGCGGCAGTGCGCTCCATCAGCGCAGGATCGGCGTAGCGCATGGAGACGTGCAGCGCCGTCGAGAACTTCTTGAGGCCGGTCGCGAGCGGATACGCCTCGCGCACGACGAACTGGATGTCCGGCTCCTCCGCGCGCGTCTCGCGGTTGGTGCGGTGCGCAAGCTCGCCGCAGAGGAGGACCGGCTGGTCCACGGCCTCCGGCAGCCATTCCTTGTACTTCGCGAACGTCTTCGCGAACGCGAGCGCCTCCATCTCGTTCTCGCCGTCGTCCAGGACGAGGATCGCCCACGGCTGCGGCACGTCGCCCTCCTTCTTGGGCTTGCTCATGCGCACCGTGCAGGCCTTCAGCATGCCGCCCAGGCGCACGGCCACGCGGAGCGGACGGTCCGCGCCCACCTCCTCCATGAACGGGATCTCCGGCGGCTCTGCGATCTTGAATGTGGAGAGCGACTCCAGCACGCGCGCGTACGCGCCGAGCGGGTGGCCGGTCATGTAGATGCCGGTAAGGTCGCGCTCGTCCTTGAAGCACTGCGACGACGGCCACTTCGGGCAGTCCGGCAGCCCCGCGTCGCTCGTGTCCTCCTCCGGCGCGAGCATGCCGAACATGTCCATCTGTCCGCTGGCCTTCTCCCGGCCGCGCTGGGCCGCGCGCTTGACGACGAAGTCGATGTTGTTGAAGTAGCGCGCGCGATGGAAGCCGGATGCGCGCGCGAGCTCGTCGAACGCGCCGCACTTCACGAGGTTCTCGAGCACGCGCTTGTTGACGGTGGTCGCGCCCGCGAGGCGCGTCGCGAGGTCCATGAGGCCCTTGTACGGGCCGTTCCTCTCGCGCTCGGCCACGATGTCATCCGCGGCAACGGCCCCTACGCCCTTCACGCCGGCGAGGCCGAAGCGGATCGCCTTCTCTCCCTTCACAGGCGTGAAACGCGCGTATGCCTCGTTCACGTCCGGCGGACGCACCTCTAGCCCCATCGCCGCCGCCTCCGCGACGAAGCCGGGCAGCTTGTCGAAGTTACCGATTTCGGACGAGATCTGCGCACACATGAATTCGGCCGGGTAGTGCGCCTTCAGGTAGCCGGTCTGGTAGGCGACCCAGGCGTAGCACACGGCGTGCGACTTGTTGAACGCGTAGCTCGCGAACGCCTTCCAGTCGTCCCATATCTTGTCGATGAGCTTGCGCGCCTCCTTTTCGTCCTTCCACTTGTCGATGCGGAACTTCTCGTTCTTGAGGCACCCCTCCACGAACTTGACCTTCAGCTCCTCCATCACGGCGAGTTGCTTCTTGCCCATCGCCTTGCGGAGCTTGTCCGACTCGCCG
Organism: uncultured Verrucomicrobiota bacterium; assembly: GCA_946631535.1. Next base: position 87 of record CAMPAF010000049.1, on the reverse strand, counting down.
CGGGTGAAGCCACCCAGGAGGCGCGAGAGAAGCATCACCTGTTCCTGGTACACCGTCACGCCGTAGGTGTCCTTCAGGTACGTCTCC
>CAMPAF010000048.1 GCA_946631535.1 uncultured Verrucomicrobiota bacterium | reverse complement strand
TGCGCCCCATTACCTCCGCCGCCGTTCTCACCGCCGGTAAGGGCGTGCACCTCGCCCAGATCCCCGAGAAATACCGCACGAAGGACTACGAGGGCACGGCGGTCGATCCGTCGTCCGAGACGATCGCCGTGGGCGCGATCCAGACGCCGTGCGCACCGGCTTCGGGGATGACCATCTTCGCCACGTCTGGTATCGCGGATGGCGACAAACTCGTGTTCAACGGCGTGACGAACAACTGGTATCAGCAGAAGTTCTACTGGCATGCCACGAACTGGCCGTCCTTCGCGCGCTTCAAGCCGCTCTGGGCGAACGGCACGAACGAATACGGCTTCGCGTCAAGCGGCGCCGACTCGATGGAGCGTTTCCCGCTGATGGACGGCACGTATCTGATCATGCCGCATCCGTCCTCCTCGCTGACTCTGACGACCAAGCGCGCGGCGCAGACATTCTACGCCGACCCGAACGCGGACGCCTCGCTTGCCGACGGCACGGCGGAACATCCGTTCACGACGCTCCAGGACGCGGCCGACGCCGTCGCGTCCGGCGGCTACGCCGTGATCTACGCCGCGCGCGGCACCTACAAGAACGGCGGCTCAAGCGTGATCGGCGGACTGAACAACCGCGTGGCGTTCCAGGGACGGCACATCCGCCTCGTGGGCGTGGAGGGTGCCGAGAACACGGTCATCGAAGGCGCGCGCGACCCGGACGCAGGGGACGACGTGTACGGCTGCGGCGCGAACGCCACCCGCTGCCTCTGCGCCTCTGCGAGCGGCGCGGTGCAGGGCTTCACGCTGACGGGCGGACATGCGGGTGCCGGTTCTGCATCTGCCGATGTAAACAGGAGCGGCGCCGTTCTTGCCTCGGGGGCGGCGTTCCAGGTTCTCGACTGTATCGTGTCCAGCAACTTCGCCGGGCTCGCGGCGGTGGGCCACGGCTCGACCAGCCATCTGCTTTTCTCTCGCTCAAAAATCATCGGGAATCGGACAATTACTACGGGTGGTAGCGGAGCCTATACGCTCGCAAGCGATTTCACGTCCTGCCTCGTTGCGAACAACTGGGCCTGCTCCGCCATCGAGGCTCCGGTGTTCGGCGCAGGGCAGAGCGAGGAGGTGTACGATTGCACGGTCTATTCAGAGGGCGAGAACGGTAATTTCTCGGGATATGGGGCGCACGGTCAGAGCGGCACGCACCGTAATTCGATCTTCATGGGCTTTGGCGCGTATCGCAACAAGGAGGTGTACGGTATCGTAATCGACACGAAAATCCTCAACTCGACGAAGGTGACGTATGTGACGTCATTGACGGGCGACTACAAGTCCGGCAAGGGGTTTGTCCAGTTCGTTGACGCCGTGAACGGAGATTTCCGCCTACTGCCGACGTCGCCGGCGGTCGGGTATGGGTCGTATGTGGCTGCACACGACGCGGCGGCGTATCGGCTTGCGACGATGTCGCTGGACGGCATCGTGCCCGATTTCTCGGGTGACGGAACGTTCACAGTCGGCGCATACAGGAAGGTAGCACCTGTCCTGGCCGTGTCCGGTGAAGGCATCTCCCCGGCGTCGGTCACGGTGGATCCTGCGCCGGGCACGACGGTGTCGGTGACGGCGACGCTGGCGCATAAGCGGCCTTTCCTCGGCTTTGCGGTGAACGGCGCGCGGCAGCCGTTCGCCGGCACGAGCTTCACGTACACGGTGCCGGCGGGCGGGCTGGAGGAACCGGTGACGATCACGGCCGTGTACGACTCGCACTGGTACGTGGACGCCGTGAACGGACGCGACGACGGGTACGGCACGTCGATGTCGCCGCTCCGCCGCCTGTGCGACGCGCTGAATTACCAGAGGTCCGGCGACACGGTCCATGTCGCGCCGGGCGTCTACGATGAAGGCACGATGACGAACACGACGACAATCGGTGCGACCGTGTCGAAAGTGATCGGTTCCCGCGCGATCGTGAACAGTGGCGTCACGCTCGTCTCCGACGAGGGCGCGGCCGAGACGTTCATCGTCGGCGCCCCCGATACGGCGAACGAGACGTATGAAGGTTACGGCGACGGCCTCAATGCCGTGCGTTGCGCAGGCGTGTACGCGGGCGGTTCCGTGAAGGGGTTCACGCTCACCGGCGGACGGACGAGCTTTAACGGCATTGACGATGCAAGTTGCGGCGGTGGCGTGTTGTGTGCGGATGAAACAGCCGTGGTGGAGGACTGCGTCATCTCCAACTGCTACGCCCTCGTCGGCGGCGGCACGTACAAAGGCACCCTCCGCCGTTGCCGGATCGTCGACTGCCGATGCTCCCCTGTCGGGAATGCCCCCGCCGCGCGCTACGCGCATTTGTTCAATTGCCTCGTAAACCATTCGCGCGGCATGTGGACGGTCGCCGATATGTACAGGATCCACTCCTGCACGATCGGGCCGGACAACACCAGCGCTAGCGGCGGTGCCGTCGATACGTTGTACCGCATGGGGTCTCGTGCGACCGTCAACAACTGCCTGCTCTTCGGCAAGGTCACCCAACACGCCGGCAGCGGAACGGCCTATTCGAACTGCATCTTCAACGCGGCGTTTACCTTCAGCGACACGAACTTCACCACGAACAACTGTCGGTTCGTGCCGACTGCGGATTTCGCGCTTGACGAGGACGGGCGCCCGGCAATCGGCTCCAGCGTGGCGATCGACGCGGGCGACGCGACGATCTACGACGCCGACTTGCTTGGCGACTTCGACTGCGAGAAAAAGCCGCGTTTCGTCAACGGCCTCAAGCTGGACGTGGGCGCTTTCGAGGCGGACTGGAAGGAGCGCTACTCCAAAGTGCTGGGACGCGGCGTGGAGGTCACGGCCGCCGATCCCGCCGCCGAGGAGCGCGGAGACGGCGTGTTCCTGCCGGACGGGACGCTGGCGCTCAACTGGGCGTCGGGGACGCGACGCGGGAAACGCTATCAGTTCGATGTGTCCGTGTCCGGCACGGGCACGCTCGCGGTGCTGTTGAACGGCGAGCCGTACAGAAGCTACACGGCCGCGTCCGGCGCGGTGTCCGATGCGATCGTGTCCGACGCCGCCTCGTTCACACTCGAGTTCGCCTACACTCCCGGCACGAATGACAATGGCGGCGCGACGCTCTCGCACTTCCAGGACTTCGCCGGCACGATGCTGATCTTCAGGTGAGATCGGGAATGCGCATGAGACAGGCGTTTCTTTGCACGTTCGTTCTCGCCGCGTCGATCCCCGCCCTCTGCACGGCAGGCGGGACGGGTTTCTTTCGTCTGGACACGCGGAAGGACGGACGCGATGCATTGCTTGACGGCGAGGGCAAGACCTTCTTCGTGCGCGGCGTCGACCATGTGCAGTTCAAGGGGCACTGGTGCGCCGTGCTCAAGAAGTTCCCGCACCTTGAGTGGAACAAGGCGCACTACGCATCCGAGGAGGCGTGGCGCATCGAGACGGTCGACCGTCTGAAGAAGTGGGGGTTCAACACGCTGACGGGCGTTCCCGACGACGCGCTGCTCCATCGCGAACTGGCGCACACGGTGACGCTTGATTTCGGCAAGCGCGTGTACCGGACCGACTGGAACAACGATCCGGACTTGGCCATCAAGTCGGGACAAAGCCCCTGCACTTATTTCCCCAACGTGTTCTCCACCGGGTTCGTGGCTCGGTGCGAGGCGTGGGCGGCCGCGCGGTGCGGCGCCCTGAAGGACGACCGGACGCTGATCGGATATTTTCTCGACAACGAGCTGGCCTGGTGGGGAAATGCCGGCGTGAAGGAACGTGGTGGCACGGAAGGCATGTTCGACGCGGTGGCGGCGCTTCCGCCGGAACACAGCGCGCGCAAAGCGCTGGATGCGTTCCGTGCGGCGCGGCCGGCGGACGAGCCGCTTGAAGCGGCGAAGGCCGAGTTCCTTGCACTCGTGGCCGATCGCTACTTCTCGACATGTGTGAATGCCGTGCGGAGGCACGATCCGAACCACCTGGTTCTCGGTTGCCGCTTCGCCGGTTTCGGCGGGGCGCACAAGATCGTCTGGGAGGTGGCCGGACGGTACTGCGACGTCGTGTCGTTCAACTGCTATCCGCACAGGGTCTGGAAAACGGGCGAGCTGCTGGAAAAGAGAGGGGGACGGTCGCTGGCCGAAGTGTTCGACGAGTATCATGCCGTCGCGAAGAAGCCGTTCCTCGTCACGGAGTGGGCGGTCGTGGGCCTAGACGCCGGGCTCCCGTGCAAACACGGGGCGGGCCAGCGGACATCGACGCAGAGGGAACGGGCCCTGGTGGCCGAGGCGTTCGCGCGCTTTTTCATGTCGCGTCCGTACGTCGTGGGATACGACTGGTTCATGTGGGTGGACGAGCCGGCGCTCGGCATCAACGTCGGCGGGGAGGACTCGAACTACGGGCTGGTCAACGAGAAGTCGGAGCCGTACCGCGAGCTTGTGGACATGTTCACGCGGCTTCACCTCGAGGGACGATATGCGGCGACGACGCCGAAAAGCTGCATCGGGATGAAGCGCAGCTGGGATCCGTATCCCGGCTGGTGGGAGAAACGCCATGCCGAGAAACTGGCCCAGATCGCGGCGTCCGGCGGCAAGATCGACATCGTCTTCATCGGCGATTCCATCACCCACAACTGGGAAGGCGCCCGAGGGCCGGGGTCCGACTACGGCGGGAAGCCGCTTGCCGAGCTGAAAAAGAGATATTCCGTCCTGAACCTCGGCTTCGGCGGCGACGGCACGCAAAACGTGCTGTGGCGTCTGCTGAACGGCGAACTGGATGGCTACACGGCGAAGTGCATCGTGCTGATGATCGGCACCAACAACGGTGGCAAGCCGGAGGAGACGGCCGCGGGGATCAAGGCCATTCTCGATCTCATCGTCCTGAAGCAGCCGCTGGCGAAGGTCGTGCTGCATCCGATCTTCCCGAGCGGCGCCACGGCAGACCACCCGTGGCGCGTGCGCAATTCGAAGGTCAACGAGCTGATCCGGCCATTTGTGGACGGCCGGCGCGTCATCTGGTGCGACTTCAACGCACGCTTCCTCAATTCCGACGGTACGTTGAAGAAGGACTTGATGATGCCCGACAACCTTCATCCCGCGCCGCCCGCCTACGACATCTGGGCGGAGGAACTGGCGCCAATCTTCGACCAACTGGGAATGGAGTGACCATGAAGAAGAATGCAATCCTGGCGTTGGCGGTTTCCATGGCCGCGTTCGCCCTTGAAGGCGGAGAGCTCTCGTACTGGAGCGTCCGCAAGGACGCGGACGGCTATTGGACGTTCGTGGATCCGCGCGGGCGGGACGTGTTCATACGCGGCGTGGAGCAGGTGGTGTGGCGCGGACATGGCGCTCCCGACGGCAATCCCCCGGCCTACCGGGCGCACAACATCGCGAAGTTCCCCAACCGAAAGGCATGGGCGGACGACACGGAGGCAAAGCTCCGCGCATGGGGCTTCAACGCGCTGGGCAGCTGGAGCGACGAGACGCTGCGCGGGCGCGGTTTCGGCCACTTCGTCCACGTCGGGTTCGCCTGGCCTCCGCTCTTCATGGCGGATGAGGACCGTGACCTGAAGATCGAGCGGAAGACGGGCCGGTTCTTCCCCAACGTGTTCTCGCCGCGCTGGGAATACCACTGCCACGTCCTGGCGCGGTCGCGGCTGATTCTGCAGGGATCGGATGCGGACTTGATCGGCATCTACCTCGACGGCGAGCTTCCTTGGTGGGGCGAAAACGGCTGCCCGGATCGAGAGGTCGGCCTCTGCGACGTCATCTGCGCCCAGCCGGAGAGACATTCCGCGCGCAAGGCCTACGACGAATTCATGGCGGCTCGCCCCGACGGCGGCAGCCGCGCCGCGAAGCTCGCCTTCATGAAGCTCATTGCCGAGAGGTATTTCAAGACCACGACCGCCGCCATCCGTCGAATCGACCGCCGGCACTTGATCATGGGCTGCATGTTCGCAGGCTTGCGCGGATACGGTCCGTTCTCGACGATGGAGGCGTGCGCGAAGTATTGCGATGTCGTGACGCTTGACATCTATCCGCCGGTCGATCTGGAGAAGGGCGTCGTCTTGAGGGCCGGAACGGACCTCGCGGACATGAAGGGCGACACCACTGAACGCGAACTGTTCCCGGAACTGGACCGCATCGGCCGGATCCTCGATAAGCCGCTCCATGTCACGGAGTGGAGCTTCCCGTCGGTGGAGGGCGGGTTCCCGTGCGTGAACGGCGGCGGCATGCGTTTCCGCACGCAGCACGAACGCGCCCTGGCATCGCGCCTGTTCGCGGAGATGATGAACGCTTCGCCGTCCATCGCCGGCTACAACTACTTCATGTGGGTGGACTTGCAGAACCGTCCCAAGACGCAGGCGTGCGGCTACGGCCTCATCAACGAGGCCGGCGAACCGTATGCCGAGCTCGTGAAGATGTTCGAGGAGTTCCATGCCGGCGCGGACGCCGCGCGCAAGAAGGGCTACCCTCCGCGCAAAAGCCTCGTGCCGCCACTCGGACCCGTCCCGTCAGCGGCGGACTTTGCGGCACGGGAGATCCCCGGCGCGTCGGGCCGCGCCATGCTGGACGTGTTCGACTTCACGAACGTGACGATGGTTCTGATTGTCCGCGATCCGGCGAACCCCGTCAGATGGGACTGGCGTCGTTTCGCGCTGGGAAAGCCGGTCGCCGAAACGACGAACGGCAACACGGTTTGCCGTACCTACCGCATCGAAAGCCCGCGCGGAAAGTTCCGCTTCGCGCTGACGTTGCGCAACTGGTTCCGCACGGACTGCCCGGAGGCGCTGTCGGAGGTCGTGTCCGTGGAGAACTTCGGCGAGAAGGCGGAATTCGGCACGGTGTTCTGGCGGTTCAATTCGCCCAAGCCCCCGGAGACGCTCATTTCCCCGATGCCGCCGAAGTGGTGCACGTGGCGCCCGTGGGTCGACCTTTCGTTTCCGTGGAACGGCCATGCGCTCCATATCCTCTCGCCCGAGAACTCGACGTACGGCGAAACGCTTGAAAACGGCGGACGGGGAGTGCGGCCGCCGGACTTGGGATATTCGACCGCCTGCACGCTCGCCGCCGGCGAGACGTGGCGGCCGAAGGATGCCGCCTATTACATCTTCCGGATCGAGGACGCGAAGAAATGAGCGCACGGGTTGAGTTCCTTGCGCTGGCGCTGGTACTGGCGATGACCGGCCCGGCGGCCGACGTCTCCTCTGCGTGGAATCATGCGTCCGACCAGTATTCTCCGCCCCTGTTGGCCAACGGCGATCTGTGCGCGCTCGTCGATTACCGCAACATGATGGCGCAGGACGTGCCGAGCTACAAGGCCATCCGCTGCACAGGCGGACTGTACCGTCCGTCGATCTACCGTGCGGGCCGGCGCACGGACAACCGGAACCTGGCCTGCCTCGGGCGCATCGAGGAGCGCGTCTCGGCCGGTGGCGCCTCCGATGTCCGGCCCGCCTGCTGGGGACAGACCCTCGACGTCCAGTGCGCGATTTCGACGGTCTCCAATTCCTACGCCGGCGGAACGGAGATTTCCTCCGAGGCGTTCATCCTCGCCGACGCACCGGTTCTTGCGGTGAGGAAGTCGTTTGCCGGGACGCCGCCGGACGAATACGTGTTCGAGTACCTTCTCCGCCGTCCCGATTCGGATGATGCAAAGCCGCTCCATACGGAATGGTCTGCCCGGGAGGGCGTGTTGTCGTTCACGGTAGAAAAGGCCGTCGGCTCCATACGCGGCCGCGTGGCGCTCCTGTGCGACAGGCCGGACGTGGCGGCTGAGACGACGGGGCGCGGGCTGCGGATATGCCTGCGGCGTCCCCTCGGAGATGTCGCGTTCATGCTCGTGTTCGCGGACAGTCTCGACGGCGACGATCCAGATGCCGTGATCGCCGCGCGGACCGGGAGCGTCCGCCGTGCGGGCTGGGACGGTTTGAGAAGCGCCCATGCAGGCAAGTGGCGTGCCTGGCGTGCACGGTCGTCCGTTTCGATCCCGGATGCCACGTTCCAGCGCGTCTACGACACGGCGCTCTACAACCTCAAGTGCTGGTCCACGCGCTGGTCGATCCCGGTGGGCATCCTGCCGAGCCACTGGAACGGCAGCTTCTTCGGGTTCACCTTCTTCGGGCCCGCGCTTTGCGCGACCGGGCACGAGGACGACATGCGGAAGGTCGCCAGGTTCTGGAGGGGAGTCCTGCCGTCCGCGCGCGTCCGCGCCGGTCGCGCCTATCCCGGCGACCGCTCCACGGGCATCCGCTTCGCGTGGCTGTCGGACGAGACGGGCATGGAGACTTCGGGCAACGGCAGGTGGCGCGACCACATCCTCCACATGGGGACGGTCTGCCACGAGGCCCTGACATGCTGGCGCTACCGCGAGGACCGCGCTTTCCTGCAGGAGACGATCTATCCCGTGCTGAAGGGTTCCGCCGAGTTCTACGACCATCAGGCCGTATATGAAACGAAGGACGGCAAGACCGTCATCGGCAAGTGCTGCGACCTCGAACGAATGCCGTCCCCGGTGCAGAATCCCTTTCTCACCACATGCGCGGCCATCTGCGCGCTGGAAAGCGCCGCCGAGGCGGCGGGCGTCCTGGGCGTCGATGCCGACTCCGCCGCGCATTGGCGGAATGTGGCGGCGAGGCTTCGGCGTGATTTGCCGACGGACGGGCAGAAATACATTCCCTATCCGGGCTACGAGGCGCGAAGCGTGGCGGTCCTAGGTGGCCTCGTACCGTATGGAGTGATCAAGGCGGACGACCCGCTCCAGCGCGCGGCGGTACGCGATTTCGACGCGAACATGGAAGAGGCGGGCGGCATGTTGCTTGACGTGAAGCGCGTCTGCACCTGGTATGCGGCATGGACGGCGGCGGCGCAAGCGCGGCTCGGCGATGGCGCGGGCGCGTTGCGCAACCTTCAAAAGGCGGCATCGACGTGCGGCCGTTTCGGCGAGATATTCGAGTACAACGATCCTGGCGCGATGTCCATTCCGTGGTGTTCGTCGCCGCAGGGCACGTTTGTGCAGGCGGTGAACGAAATGCTGCTGCAGTGCGTAGGCGATGAAATTCGCCTCGCAGCCGCCGTGCCGCCAGAGTGGAAGGATTTCTCGTTCCGCCTGAAGGCGTACGACGACCTGACCGTCGAGGCGGAATGGAAAGGTGGACGTTGCGTCCGCCACCGCGTCTCGCCCGGAAAGGCGTACTCCGGCCGACCCAAGACGGTGGTGTTCCCCGATGGCCGCCGTATGGCCTGCCACCTCGGAGAAAGACGAGAGGATATCCCACGATGAAAATGCTGACCGCGAGCGCGTCCTTTCTTCTCTGTGTTGCCGCGACCGCATCCGGAGTCCGTGACGTCGGCGGCCTGCCGCCGGACGGCTACTGCCCGCCCTTGATCTCGAACGGCGACCTGAATATGCTCGTCGACTGGTGGGGCGGACAGGGCACGAACGACTACTACCACCTGAAGACCGAAGTCTACTGGCAGGGACGGCGTGGCGTGGCGCGGAACGCGGAGCTGTTCGGCTTCGGGCGGTTCAATCCGACGCTGGCCATCGACGGCCGTGATGCCGGCCTGCCGCGCGAATGGCGCCAGACGCTCGACGTCACGAACGCAGTGGTCGTCTGTGAGGGCCTGTATCCCGGGGTCAGGGTTGAAACGGACGTGTTTTGCGCGTTGCATCGCAACATCGTCGGCATTCGGCGTTCGTTTGCGTCAACTGACGGCGTTCTGCATCGGGTGGCGTGCGGACTGGACTATGCCATCAAGCCCCACCTCCGTCTGGTGGGGGACTGGCGCCAGGCGGGGGAGATGCGGCGGTATGTGGGGCGGACGTACGGGCACCGCGTGATCGACTTCACGGTTTCCGTTTTGTCGCCCGGCGGACCCGTCGCGCGCGAGTTTGCCGTGGAGCCCGGCGATCGCAAGACGGTTGAGTGGTTCGTCGTGTTCACCGACTCGTTCGAGGAGGCAACGGGATCGCCCGCCGCGCGTGCCGACGCGCTGTGCGCCGACTTGCGGCGATGCGGCTTCGACGGCCTGTTCGCGGAACATGCCCGGCGGTGGCACGCATACTACGCGGAATCTCGCGTGAACGTGCCCGACGCGCGGATCCAGCGTATGTACGACGTGGCGCAGTACCATCTGCGCTGCAATGCGGGCAGATGGGGATTCCCCGTCGGGATATTCCCCCACCATTGGCAGGGGAAGTACTTCGGATTCGACGAGACGTACATGCACGACGGACTTGTCGCGTCAGGCCATTTCGACGTGGCGCGGCGCTGCCCGGACTGGCGCCATGCCGTGATGCCGTGGGCGGAGAAGCGCCAGGGGTACTATCAAAAGCCGGGAAAGTACGGCGCGCGGTGGATGTGGATGTCCCTCGAGGATGGCGACATCGACGTCGCCGGCATCGGGTTCTGGATGGACCACATCTTCGCCATGGGGACGATCGCGCGCAGCGCCTGGACGCAATGGCAGTATTCCGGCGACCGCGACTGGCTGGCGGCGAAAGGCTATCCGGTCATCCGTAACTGCGCGTTGTTCTTCCGGAACAACTGGATCGTCGAGGAAGGTGACGGCGTCGCCCGCATCGGGAGGTGTACCGACCTGGAGCGGCTCGGGCCATCGCGCGACCGGGCGTTCATGACCACGTGCGGGGCGATCTACGCGATGCGCGCGGCGGCAGACGCGGCGGCAATCCTTTCCACGAACAGGGAGGAATCCGCTGACTTCCGCGCCGCGGCAGACCGGCTGGAGAGGGGACTGCCCGTGTCGAAAGACGGAACGCGGTATGTGGCTTACGAGAATTGCGAGGAGGAAAGCGTGGGAACGCTGGCAGGACTCTATCCGTTCCCGATATTCGGCGCGGACAATGCGCGGCAGGTCTCCGCCGCACGTCATTTCCTTGCGGCCGGGAAGTCCGCCGGGAACATGTACCCGATGGGGAAGAGTGTGTGCCCGTGGTACGCGGGGAAGATGGCGGCCTCCCTGGTTGCGCTGGGCGATCGTTCAGAACCGTACAGATGGCTCTCCGAGGCGGCGGACGCGCAGGGGCTGTTCGGCGAGACATGGGAAATCAACGAGCCGGGACTGCGCATCCACCCGTGGTTCACGACCGCCAGCGGAACGTGCGCCTACGCGCTGGCGCAGATGCTCCTGGCCGAGATCGACGGCGTCTTGCACATCGCGCCCGGCGTGCCGACGGCCTGGAAGGACTATTCGTTCAGTCTGCCCGCGCCGAACGGCGTTTGGGTCGATTGCGAGGTGAAGGGGGGCGAGATCGTCAAGCTGGAGTTGCGTGCGCTGCGCAAGGACGCGTCGGTGACGGTTCCATGCGTGTTCAACGGAAAGCCTTGCGGGAATTGAAAGTGCCATTATGAAAAAAAGTATTCTACTGAGTGTGTCGCTGGTGGCGGTCTGTCTGTCGCAGGCGTTTGAAGCGCGGCAGGTGTTCCGCGAAGAGCGGTTCACGCGCGGGAACGTGAATTTGCGTCCGCTTCAGGCGGCGGACGCGGCCGATTGGATCTGGATCGCGGACGGCGGGCCGGCGAAGGGCGAGATGGACGCTGTGCGGTTCAGCAAGGAGTTCGTGTGCGGCGCAACGCAGCTTGAAATCGACGTGTCCGCCGACGAGCGGCTTGTGCTGTTCCTTGACGGACGAGAGATTGCGCGCGGTCCGCACAAGGGACTTGTGAACCACTGGTACTACCAATCGTACAGGATTGATGGGCTTGAGCCAGGTTCGCATCGTCTGGAAGCGGTCGTCTACCGCATGGAGGCGGTGCGCCCGCGCGCGGTTCTGTCCGCCGGTAAGGGCGGTTTCCTGTTGAAGGCGGGTGGCGCGTACGATGCGCAGCTGACCACCGGAACCGCGAAATGGCAGGCCGTGCGGGTGCGCGGGACGCGCATGACGGGCTTCGGCGACAGCCAGGGTTTCGGCGGTTCGGGGCAGTCGGTCGCGGAAGGGACCGGCTTCCTCGATACGGCGGCCGCGTCTGGCGCGCCGTGCGGCGTGAAGGTTGTGCGCCGCCGGATTGTGGATAGCGAGTATGGCGTGCCGCGCGAAGGCTGGGCGCTCTTCCCCACGGAACGGCCCGACCAGATGTCCGCGCGCCGGCAGCCGGGCTGCTTCAAGGCGGGGCAACCGCTGTTCCGTGCGGACACCAACATCTACTATCAGGCTTCCGACGCGGGCTTTCCGCTCGTCGCGGAGATGAACGCCCTGCTGCGGGCTGGGAAGCCCGTCACGATCCCCGCCGGTACGTCGGCGCGGCTCGTCTGGGACATGGACGACTACTACTGCGCGTATCCGGTCCTCGAAACCTCGGGCGGCGCGGGGGCGGAAATCCGCTGGGGATGGGCGGAGTCGCTCTACGACCGCGCGCACGCCCGCGCCGACCGCAACGCCTTCG
>CAMPAF010000047.1 GCA_946631535.1 uncultured Verrucomicrobiota bacterium | reverse complement strand
TAATAATGGTAGGGTCGCGCGTCCCGCGCGACCGCAGGCACGCGCGACGCGTGCCCCTACCGGCATACTGGTGGGGCGAGCCGTCCCGGCGAGCCGCCGCCAAGACCGCGCAGGCGTTCGTATAGATGGCGTCCCACGTCTCCGGCGCAAGGCAGTGCGTCTTCGCACCGTGGCAGCATCTGAGGTGCGCGGTCTCCATGCGAAGGCGGTACCAGTTCAGCCGCTTGAATGCGGTTTCGTCCATGCCGACGAGCAGGTCCGCGGGGACAGGCCCGTCGGCGTAGCCGTAGCGGCGCACGGAGAAGGCGGGCGCTTCCTCGATGCGCCCTTCGGGCACGGAGATGACGCGGCAAGAGTGCCGCTTCCCCGAATCGGACGCGCAGGAGCGCGTCCCTCCCGCTGATGCGCAGGGGCGCACCATTCCCGCCCCGAAGCACGTGCCGAGTTCGCCGGGGAAGTACATGCGCACGCCGGCGAAACGCTTGAGGAAGGCATACACGCCGAAGAGCGTGCCGCGCCGGAAGCAGGGTTGCCACGGGGCCTCGTCGGGCAGCGCGGCGGTGGCGGCGGGATCGGAGGGATCATCGTCGTTGCCGACGATGCGCACGACATTCGAGCACGCCTCGACGACGTAGCCATCGCGTCCCGCGTGCCCGCAAGGTGGGGCGAGCCGTCCCGGCGAGCCGCCGTCCGCGCCCAGCACGATCGCCGTTTTGCCGGCGGTCCGCCGTTCAACGACCGGCAGCGGCACGCCCAGCACGCCCTTCAGGAAGAAGTTCAGCTCCTCCGCCGCGAGCCGCGTGGCAGAGGGGGCACCCTCACGCACAACGATCTCCGAGGAGCGGTCGATCACGACATCGGCCGACAAGACAGAAACTGCCAACGCAAAGGCAAACACCATTTTCTTGGTCGCAAAGCGCGCACATGCAGGGACCGCGCCCGGTAGGGACTGCGTTCCACCGCCGTCCGCGGTCGCCAATGGAACGGCGACCCTACCATTCCTCCGCGCATACATGGTTCATTCCTCGAACGAGAGCGAGCCGAGCGGTTTGAGGTGGATGCAGAAGCGCGTGGAACACGAGTACTCGTCTGAATGAGTTTTCATTTGCCGGCTGCAAGGAATGACATTGTAAAGGGCCACACCTGCGTAATTTGCCGAAGCCGTGCGGAAGATTCGATACTCGGAATTCCACTGTGACAGATCCGCGCCCGTCGGATCGGTGCTGTCGCCAAGACCGCTCCTCGGGAGCACACTGGCACCACCTTGTTTCACTGCCGAATCGAGCGTCCACTCGCCCACAAGGCCGACGACGTCATAGAATCCCCAATTGTTCGTGGCGTAGAGACCGACCACCGCCTCTTCTGAACCAACAGTCCCATACCAAGCGGAAATTTCGTTCAGTTTGTTGGTGAACACGCCGTAATTGTCAGTCGTCGTCACGCCGTTCGGCAGAATCGTCGTCGTATCTGCCCGAGCGGCAACTTCCCACTGCTCCTCTTCGCAGAGATCGACCCAGAACGCCCCGCCTGTCTTCGCGCGAAGTTTCGCCACAACGGAATCCGGTCCAACCGCATAGCCCTTGCTCGGCCAATCGGCAACATCCAAACCGCCACGAAGAGAATAATACGAAAGTTTCTTGGGTTTGAAGTTGTTTCCGGACGTGCCGGAATTCAGGCATTCATGCTGCGCCTCGGTGTACTTGAATACGCCGACGTAGAAGTCGCTTGAGAACGTGACTGTGCGACGGTTCCAGAGTTTGGAATAGTTTTGTGCGGAGGCTTCGCCAAGTCCAAGCAGCGTGAAAGTCGCCGTCTCCTCGCCGTTCGTGTACGTCCCAGCCCGAATCCTCCTGAACACCATCTTCGACGACTTGTGCGCGTCGGTCCAGCCGCCGGCGGGCACATCTGGAAGAAACTCGTAGCCGCCGTTCACGAGATCGACGATGAGATACGTATGCGCGGAAGCAGAGGCGTTCGAGACGGCCACGGTGAAGCCCGTGAGCGTCTGGCCCTTGAACGGAGACTTCGCCGGATCCCACGTGAGGCGGCGCTGCCCCGGCGCAACGCCGAAGAGCGTGCCGAGGCGGTAGGGCGCGGAATGCGCGTCCCATGTCGCCGTCACCTCCACGTCGCTCGCCTCGCCCGAAAGCACGAAGTCCACGTCCACCTTCTCGCTCCACGGCCAGCGCTGGTTGACGGCGACGTCCGAGATCACAGATTCTGCCGACGCTGTTAACGCAATGGCCGTGCAGAACTTGTAGATCATGTAGATTTTCAAGTTCTTCATATTCCCATTCCCCTATCTCAGGATAATCTTCAAGCCACTGTACTGCGGCCAGGCGATATCGTAGCCCGATTCGCCCGCCTCGCCAAGCCACGCCGGATCGTATGCGTACACGCGCGGCTCCTGCAGACGCACCAGCTCGCGCTCCGGCGAGGCCATCGCGCGCACGGTGATCGGCCCGCCGCCCGCGCCGGCGACGTAGGCGAGCGTTGCCGTTTCGCGCGCGACCTCGACCCCGCCGGCCGTCTGCACGAGCGTCGCGTCCACGAGCGCCTCGCCCGACTGCGGCGCGGGCTGGGCGCAGTTGCCGTGCGTCTCGCCCGTGGCGCGCACAACCTCTATCGTCGAAGTCGTCCTCGTCAGCCGATTTGAGAATGCGAGCGTCGCAGAGTCCGCGCCATCCACCCACGGCCATTCGAGCGGAGCGGAACGATTCGTCACCGTTTCCCAAAGCCGCAAATCGGCCTTCGTGCGTATCGTCGCGCCAGGGCAAGGGCATGCAAAAACAGAGACCAGGAACGCACTGCAAAACGTGCGAACGAACATGCGCCGGAACCGCCGCGACTCAACTAAACGGGGTGCACCCATGGCGCATAGTATATCACAACTCGTTGGGATGGCCGGGAACCTGGCCAGGCGGAATGATTCCGGACTCGGTGATAAAACCTGGGCGTGCGGGGCGCGGCCGCAACGGACGAGGACGTCCGTTGTGCCAGTTCGCGAGGCCGTTGGCTTATTCGCCGAACTTCACCTTGAAAAACTGGGTTGAGGGATTGCCGGGAGGCGTCACTTCGATGACCGTCTTCACCGCGCTCTTCTTCTCCTTCACCGTCACGCCACTCGTCATCGGCGAGGCGCCGTCCAGATCCTCGAGCGCGTCGGCGGCGTAGACCTGGATCTGTCCGTCCGCCACGTCCGCGCCAAGCGCGTCGTTCGACATCTCCGCGAACGCCGTGAGCGTCCACTTGTCGTTCTCGCCCTGCACGAACTTCGTGGTCGCCGCATCGCCGTCCGCCGCGAACGCAGGCGCGGGAAGCACCATTCCGCCGGCCGCGCCCGTCACCGTCACGCCGTTGATCGTCACCGTGGCGCCAGCCGGAATCGTCACGTTGTACGCCGTATCGCCAGTCTGGATGACGTCGCCGTCCTGCGCCGTATAGTCGCCATCGAGGTATGCAAGGTCGATCGTCTTCGACTTGATGACGCGCGTCGGCGAGCCATTGTCGTCGTCAAGGGACCTGGCGACCGTAATCGTACCGCATGTCGATCCGTCGTTCCCGGCGCCGATTGGATTTTCGCACCCGTCGCCGCATGTTGCCGTGATGCGGGCGACGCCTGTCCGTATCGTAATCCCGCCGCAGACGCCTAACTGTCCCGCGCCGATTCCCGGTGCGTTTGAACGCGCCGTTGCAGTGACTGCACCTCTGTTGATTGCGATGCTGCCGCATCTTGTGCGCCGGCCTGAACCTATGGCAGCCCCGCCTTCCCCGCTGCTGGCGACGACGATACCACCGTTGATTGTTATGTTGCCACCGAAGTATGAAGTAGCGTCGCTCTCGCTGCCCCCCGATCCAATGGCGGCGGCGCCATTGCCGCTCGCCGCGATTATCCTACCGCTTTCGATGACGATGTTGCCGAAGGGCACATCACTTCCGCCAGAGCCGATACCCGCCCCCATAATAGATCCGTTCGCGACAAGCGAACCCGTACCTTTGATCGTCAGCGTTTTTCCGTAATGAGCGTAAATGGCCGGATATCCCGCGTTGACGGAGTTGACGGTATTGGAGCCTTCGAGGATGATCGTGGCGTCGCCTTTGCACCTGAGGCCGTCGAAACTTCCGTATCCATCCTGCGGCCCACCGGGGTGGATGGATGCGTCCAACAGCGTCACTGTCGCACCGTCGGCGATGGTCATAAATAGAACAGCAACGCATATACTATATCATACTTCGTACCTCACGTGCAAGGAGGGGAGAGCCCGCGCTCGCCGGAATACCATACCCGCGGGACCCTCGGCAGAATAATTTTTGAGAAATCATGGCACAATTGGCAAGATTGCCGCTGCGGCACCCATTGACAATCTCGGCAAATGACGCCAGCTGATGATCAGAGGCCCTTGCAGGCGAAGTGCAGACGGATGCGATGCAGGTCGCGGCGGACGCGGTCAAACGCGCCCCAGAGGTTGGACGCCTCGTCATGCGAATCGTGCAGGACGACTGCGGACGTGTCAAGCGTCTGGCGGAGGTGTACGCCGCGCCGCACCCTCAACCCTTCGCGCTTCGCCCCAGCCGCGACCCACGCAAGCGCGAGATCCGCTACGAGGTGGTTGTCGTCGTAAAGCCCACCGACGTCGCTGTGGCTGCCGGGGAACAGCATTTCCGTGACGCGCCCCCTGCCCCCCGCGAGCCGCACGTACCGAAAGAACCTCCTCGTCTCGTCGCGCGATACCGCATGGCGCGCCTTCTTCACGTTTGGCGGACACTCCTCGGCGACATCGAGCCCAATTGTGGCGTCAACCGTGTCCCACAGGCCGAGATACGCCACCCCGATCCCGAGCTTGTCGAGCCATGCCGCAAAATGCCGCGCGATGAGCGCCCCGCGGGAAAACCCGAAAAGGAACACTGAGGTCGCGACGTCGTCCGGCGGAAGAGATTCGTAGTTCGCCTCGAACCACCGCCGGGCGGAGCGGAATATCCCCTGCCATCCGACGCCTGCGAAATGCCCACCGACATACGAGCCGAAGCGCGTCCCCGGGCCAGACTCGACATGGAGCCGCTGCCGACCGTCCTCCAAGCAAACGTCACGTAGGCGCGTCACGTTCGTGATGTGCCCCTCAACGCCCTGACCGGTACCCTCAAAGAAAAGGCAAATATTCATCATCTCCCAAAAGCGAAGGCCGGGCACGTAGAAGCAAAGCTGCCGCTAGGTAAGCCAACGCAAATCGGCTTGCCCGACGACAGGATTCCCGCTTCACGATGAAGGAACATGCTCGCATGCCGGACAGTATAACAAACCCACATGGCAGTATCAACGTTTCGCCGCATGATCAGATGGGGAGCCGCCATCTTGGCGACGAACCGGGACTGGTCACGGCAAGGCGATTATGGTATCTTACGCCCATCTGACATGCATACCTTGGATAATCTCATGAGCAAACTGAAACTTATGCTTTTAGCAGTCTTGGCTGTTATCAATGCCTACTGCGCCCAGGCTGAAACGCCACAGTGGACCAACCCCGTCTGGCCGAAGCCATGCCCGGACCCCACGTTCTGGCGCGCGCCAGACGGCACGTGGCGCGCTGCTTCCACCGCCCAGTCCATCCTCAAGAGTTCCGACTTCTTCCGCTGGGAGGACACGGGCAAGCGGCTCTTCACCAAAGAGGAATACGCCCGCATCCGCAAGGAGTGGACGCACATCTGGGCGCCGGACGTGTTCAGGCTCGGCGACGAGTACCTGCTTTTCGTGTCTTTCGTGAACCGCCTCGAGGACAGCGCCATCGCCGTCTATTCGTCCAAGGATCCAGAAGGCCCCTTCACGGACGGACACATCCTCACCTACGGGCGCGAAACTGGCATCTACGACACGATCGACCCCGAAGCGGTACGTGACGACGCGACGGGAGACCTATGGCTATTCTTCGGCTCGATGGGCAAAGTCCACCGCGTGAAGCTCACGCCTGACGGACGCTCACTGGCGCCGGGCGCCGTATACGAGCACATGGCAGGCGTCCACGGTACTCGCGACAACAACTCGTCCCGCAGCAAGGTGTTCGAAGGCTCCTACCTGCACCGACGCAACGGCTGGTGGTACCTGTTCGCGAGCAGAGGCCGCTACACCGATTACTCGTACGCAATCGTCGTGGGGCGTGCGCGGACCCTTGCTGGGCCTTTCCTAGACCGAAAAGGCCGTCCGATGAAGGACGGCTTCGCCACAACCGTCCTCGCGTCCGCCAAGGGAGACCATTTCTTCGGCCCCGGACACAACGGCGAGATCGCCACGATCGACGGGCACGACTATCTCCCCTTCCACTGCCACATCCAGAACGCGACGCCAAGCCAGCGCCCACTCTTCATCCAGGAGCTTTTCTGGGATGACGAAGGCTGGCCCTACATGTCCAACGGAGGCAAGGTCGTCTTAACGTCCGGCCGCCCCTCTTCCGAAACGAGCCGGAACGCTTCGCCCGTCGTGACCCAGCCGTAGTCGACAGGTTCCGTCGGCGGGAAAAGACGCTCCCACAGGTTCTCGTCAGGACACAGGAACGGCGTCCATGTGCCATCGGCCGCAAGCGTCCCCTGCCGGTAGCGTCTGTAGAACGCCGACGTGCCTAGCATCTTGAAGCGAAGCTTGGGATCGTCCGCATCCGCGCCAACTGGGCATATTGCCACGTGCACCACGCGCGGGCCTTTCACATCCTTCGGCCATGCAAACGACAGCTCGGTGGACGAATCTAGCGCCACATCGGCCGTCGCCATGCGCAGCGCCGCCGATTTCGGGCTGTACTCGCGGAATCCGGGATCAAGCAACCACAGGCTGACGCGGTACTTTCCATTCGGCACGGCGGCACCGCCAAACCGGCGCCACTTGATCGATGCCCGGAAGACTCCACCAGTCAGCGCAACCGCCGTCGTCGGCGCGATCGGCAGGCGTCCAACCGCCGTGTCCGCGCCGCGCGGGTTAACGTAACGCACCGTCTTCGCGCCGTCGCGGTGCGCGCTCTCCTCCACAACGTGCCGCCCGCGGCGGCGTATCGCGGCGTAGTTCCCGTTCTGCGGATTGAACGCCACGAAGCCGTACTGCGGCACTATCACGTCGCCTAAGCCAACATCTCCTGTGGCCGCCGACCAGTCGCGCACCCCACGGTTCACGAGCACGGTCATGCCGGTCGACCATGCGACACGCACGTGCTGCGGATCGCCGTCGGGGAACGACACGTTCTGCACCGTCGCCGTGGCGATATCGCGGATGACATGCTGCGCAAGCCAGTACTTCCGCACGATCTGACGCAGGCAGCGCGCCTCGTCGATCGGCTCCAGGATGCCCGACTCGGCCTTGTAGGCGTCGCGGTTGTAGCAGTCCGCCATGAGAGAATGGCCGTTCATGACCTCGCAGGAGATGTAGTCGTCGGAATCGATGCCGTGGCAGTCCTCGCCGCGCGCTCCCTCGAAGCGTGCGCTGTAGCCAACGCCGTGCAGGGACATGCGGTCGTGCCAGACCACTGGGAACCACGGCACCTTCGTGACGAGACCCGTGCCGCCAACCGTCATCCAGCGGTACACGTCCTTCTCGTGCGAGAGGTACATCCACTGGCAGTCGCCTCCGTCGAGATGCCCCGCCATGTAGTCGCACGGCGCCTCGCTCGACACGAACGTCGGCCGGTTGCCGGCGGCGGACAAGAGCGTACGCGCGGTGTCGAACATCTGCGCGTTCGCGTCCGTGTTGGCGATGAGCGGGTGGACGCGTCCTTCGCTGTCGCGGCATGTCGCGCTGGACATCGTCGTGCTGCCGGTGACGTCCACGAACACCGTGTCGGGCGCGAACCCGTCAGCCAGCAGCGACGCGACCTGGTAGGAGATTGAAGCCGGCGCGTACTTCGGCAGGAGGCGGTAGCTCTGCTCGTTGTGCGGCGGGTTGATCCACGCCTTGATCGGACACCCCTTCGCGTCGTGGCATATCTTCGACCAGTCGAACCATGGCGAGTTGGTGTAGCAGTCGATGACGTTCAGGTGGACCCCGAAGCTCCATCCCCGTTCGTGCGCGGCGGCGCAAGCGCGCTTCAGCTCGTCGGCGGTGCCGAACGTCGGGGACGGCGGATAGACGTCCGGCAGGTGGCGGTCGAACCCGTAGCGCTGCCAGCAGTGGATGTAGAAGAGCAGGTCGTCGCGCAGGCCATACTCGTCGGCGCATCGGCGGATGAGGCGCTCGTGCTGCGCGAACGTGCCGTTCCAAGTGTCGACGCAGAACCGCCCGGCCTTTGCGGCAAATCCTGGCGAAGGAGGCGTATCGACGTGGCGCCGGTAGCGGAACGCGCAGTCGTACGCGCCCGCGCGCCCCGGCACGAACGTGAATGTCGTAGGCTGGCCGCACGCGAAGCCGAACGCGCCCTTCTTCGGATCGACGAAAAGCGCGTCTGGCGCTGTTGTGGTGGCGATGACTAGCGACAGGCCGTTGGCGAACTCGAAGCCTGCGTACCTCGTGGCGTTCTGGTGGCCGTTCAGCGGCACATGCAGCCGCCCAGGCTCGCGCACGCAGTATCCGTAGCCGAAGTACAGACTCTGCGGCATCGCTGAGCAGCGACCAAACGACACGCGGCCGAACGCCGCCGGATCGCCAGCCACCTCTGCCACGAGCGCATCGCCATCGGCACGGAACTTGACTTTGGGAGCCGCCATCTTGGCGGCGGGCGCAATCTCGAACGGCGCAAATCCCAGCGACGCGCCACCCGCACGGAACATCACGCTTCCGTCAGGCGCTGTCGTGGCAGCGATGCCGCCGCCGAGATCGAACTCTTCACCTGTCGCCGCTAGCGCGGCAACGGCAACCAGAACGGCTATCTTGCGTCTCACTCCCGCTCTCCCGCCGCGCTAGATGCGCTGCTCGCCGTCCACGAAGACGGCGCAGACGTCGAACGTCTTCGGGTCGAGGACCACGAGATCGGCCACGAACCCCTTCTCTACCTTGCCGAGCTGGCGGCCGAGGCCGAGCTCGATCGCCTGGTTCCACGAGGTCGTGCGGACGAGGTCCTTGAGGGGCAGCCCCGTCACGTCGCGCAGGTTCTTGAGGCCCTGGTTGATCCACAGGGTTGAGCCGGCAAGGTTACCTTCCTTCACGAGCCGCGCCTGTCCGTTCTTCAGCTGCACCTTCATGCCGCCCATCTCGAACGAGTAGCCGTCCGCCATGTGCGAGCAGCGCAGGGAATCGGTGATGAGCTGGATGTGCGCCAGATCGCGCAGCTTGAAGATGAGGCGCAGCATGTCGTCGCAGAGGTGGATGCGGTCGCCGATGATCTCGGTGTTGAGGTCGTTCACAAGGAATCCAGCGCCCACAAGCCCGATCTCGCGGTGGTGCAGCTTCGTCATCTGGTTGCAGAAGTGCGTCATGTGACGGAGCCCCTTCGCGTACGCAGGCTGGAGCTGCGCGAACGTGGCCCCAGAGTGGCCGCAGCTCGGCACGATGCCGTTCGAGAGGCACGCCGCGGCGAACTCCGCCCCGCCCTTCATCTCGGGCGCGAAGCTCACGAGCTTCACAGGCGCGATGGCCGCGATGCCCATGACCTCGCGGATGGAAGGCGCGCGCACGAACGCCGGATTCTGCGCCCCGCAGCAGGCGGGGTTGATGAACGGACCTTCCAGATGGAGGCCGGGCGCCTTCGAGAAGCGCATGTCCTTCCGGTACGCCGCAACCGCCCGCGCGGCCGCCTTCAGCGTCTTGTTGTCGATGGTGAGGGTTGTGGGCAGGAACGTTGTGCAGCCCTCCGCGAGCTTCGCCTCCGCGATGGCGGCGATCGCCTCCGGCGTGGCGTCGCACACGTCAGAGCCGTTCGCGCCGTGCAGGTGCACGTCGATGAACCCGGGCACGACGTACTTGCCGCGCACGTCCACGACCGTGTCGCATCCCGCCGGGGCGGCGGACTTCGCCTCCATCGGCTCGACGGACTCGATCTTCTTGCCCTTCAGCACAATGCGTGCGCGCCGCAGGTCCACCCCCGGCGAGATCACATGCGCATTCACAATCATCGTCTTCTTCATTTGTTTTCTCCTTGTGAAATCCTAAAACGAAATCATTCGGCGAAGCCTACCATTACGGTGTACGAAATTACAAAACTATTCAAAATACTCCACGTCTGGATTGAGGAATCCTAGAGAGTAGATTTGCGGCAGGAGCTTCACACGGAGGGCATCGTGGGCGGAGCGGAGTGCCTCAATGGGAGGGACGCAACTTGTTGCGTCCGATGCGGCGGTCGCAGTAAACTGCGACCCTCCCAGCGATTTCATCGCGTTGCGGATTTGATAATAGCCAACGTCCCATGTCTCGATCTTCCAGTCCATCCACGGCGTGTTGGTGATGTTGGCGTAGAACTCGCGATAGAGCGTGCGTGCGGCCGTGAGGACGGCGTGAGATTCAGGGGACATTTTTGTTTGGAAACAACTTGGACAACTTGTAAAAACAACTTTTTCTTTCTCTGCCGCGCCAACCGGCGCGGCTGTCTTGGAGGATGCTTGCGCGGGCGAGTTAGCCCGCGCCTCTCCAGAAAGTTGTTTTTCACAGTTGTTTGTGTTGTTTCCAATTCCATTTTCCCGCGCGGCGAGCCACTTCGCCAAGAACCGATCCTCGTTCGCCGCCGCGAGCTGCGACGCGATGTCGCCGTGCCCGCACGGCCATCGGCGCACATCATCCATCAAAAACGGAAACATCTGGTTGGCGATCTGATAAACCTTATCTTTGTATTGAATGTTGCGCAGAGAGACACAATTGTTCGACCCAGCAAACGCAGACCACACTACGCAATCAGTCACAAACTCGTCCGGCAACGCCACTGATGGCGCATAAAATGCATCCTTGTCGTTAGTCCACGTCGCCTTCGGAATCCTTTTTACAGCGTGAAGAACCATCGCCTTCTCGAAATTTTCCGGCGTCACTGAAAATGCGCCCGCACTAGCGTATGGTGACGATAGCATGAAAACCATGTTCTGGTGCGCGAAATCATCACGACCGCAGGACAAGGAAAAAAGGAATCCTGACGCAATATGATCGCGTGGGTCTTTGTTGTCTGTCTGCAACTTCAGGGCGCTCACGAATGTGGGCATGACTGACTTGCCATCCCACTTCGGACGCGGACACCACTTGTTGAGCATCTTGTCACGGTTCACGGATGGGATACTCTTCGTACCGATTTTCTCAACGTTCGCGTTGAACACATCCAAAGTGATCGACTGGTCTTTCAGGTGCTTCCTCTTCGCAAGATTCCAGACGAGGAATCCCACGGGGAAGTTGCCCGTTGCGCCGTAGAAGCACTTGATGGGAAAGATGAACCCGCGCTCGTACTGGTACTGGAAAAAGCCGTCACGTATCTTCTGGTCGTTGTTGGAATTGAGATATTTCAATTTTGAGAACATACAGAGATGGGCCTGTCTCTCCTTGAACTCCTTCGAGATGCGGAAGAGGAACTGCGTGAAGAGCTCGCGGCTTGCCTCGCCATAGCTCTCTTGATGCATCCATTCCCGAATAGAAGTCTTCGACACCGCATCCTTGGAAGTTTTTCCAATTCCACCTCCTAAAACACTCGCCATTGCGAACGGCGGATTGATGAAGATGATCCACTTGATGTTCGGGTTCGCGAGGTCGGCGGCGAGGTTGGACGGCATCTTGCGTGTCTGGCCGAAGGTCATCTGGCCTGCGAGCGCGGGTATGTCGTCCGCGAGGTAGTCGTACTGGAAGCATGTTGCTGAAGGAAATATCTTCTGGCAGTATTTCGCGTCCTCGGCCTCGAGGGTGGAAATGTAGCAGTACGGGAGCGCGGAGGACGGCAACTCGAACTCGAGGTTGCCCGTGCCGGCGGCCATGTCCCAGAAGCGGTACTCGCCCGACTTCCACCACTCGCGGCCAACCGTGCGCTCCAGGTAGGCGAGGCCCTTTGCGGCGAACTCGACGGGCGTGTAGAACTCGCCCGTGAAGCGGCGGCGGAAGTCCTCGGTGAGTCGGTCGGCCTTCTGGCGGATGCGCGTCATGCTGGGCGGCGGCACCTTCTCGTAGTTCTGCCAGAAGTGGAGGTACTTCTCGGGCTGGAGCGTCTTGGGGATGTAGCCCTCCGCGCCGGAGACGGAGAAGAGGACCTGTCCGCCCTGCGCGACGATGGACTTGCCCTGCTCGATGTCGGAGAGGAAGTATTCGGAGGACTTGCGACCGTTGCGGACGTACGCGCCGAAGAGGCCGTCCCAGTACTCGAACACGTCGAGGAAGTTGTCCTCGGTGATGGCCTTCTTTTCGAGCAGGTCGAGGAAGGTCATCTGGGCGACAAGATGTTCCCTGCACTTGGCGACGAACTGCTCCTCCTCTGCCGGGTTCGTGAGGTCGTAGATGTAGGGCATTTTTAACAAACGGATTTGTTCGCCGCTGACGCGGCTCACGGCGGG
>CAMPAF010000046.1 GCA_946631535.1 uncultured Verrucomicrobiota bacterium | reverse complement strand
TGTCCACGTACTCCACCTGCCCGTCCTCCATGTAGTCGCGCCCGTCCGCGAGCGTGAGCGACACGATGCCGTCGGCCTGCAAGGCTGACGCCTTGCCGCCGAACATCTCAAGGAACTCGGCGTTGGAGATGGAGAATCGCACGCGGATCGGCGCAGCCTGTATGAGGGTCACGAGCGTGCCCTGGCCCTTCTGGAGGTAGTTGCCTGCCGTGAACTGGGTAGTGCCCAGCTTGCCGGCGATTGGTGCCACGATCCGGCAGTGGCGCAGGTCGTCGCGGGCGCTGGTGAGATCCGCCTGCGCGGCGGCGAGCGCAGCAAGCGCGCTATCGCGCGCCGAGAGCGCGTTGTCCACGGCATCGAGCGAAACCGCGCGCGTGTTGACCAGCTTCTGGTGGCGCGAGTAGCTGAGCTCCGCGTATCCTAGCGCTGCCTTGCATTCCGCCACCTTAGCCTCGGCGTTCTTCACGGCAGCCTCGTACTTCACGGGATCGAGCCGGTAGAGGAGGTCTCCCTTCTTCACAATCGCGCCGTTCTCGAAGCCTACCTCCAGTATCTCGCCGCTCACCTGCGGTATCACGTTCACCTGAGCCACAGGCACTACGCGCCCAGGATACATCTTCACCTGCTTGTCAATCCCCATCTCCACCTGTGTCACGGGAACCTTCAGCGGAACACCCGCAGCGAACAGGCCACCGGCGAAAGTCACCCATGCACAGGCAACGACATTGGCGGAGCGCAGGTTCATTAGGACTTCATCAGCTCGTCGGCGAGAGCTGCGAGCTTCGCCTCGGAGGCCGCGTTGAGCGCGCTCGCGATCGTCACCGTGTTCTCGCAGAACGCGATTCCCTTGGACTTCTCGAAAAGCCCCTTCATCACCTTCGCCGCCATAGGCGCCCAGCTGCCGTTCTCGACCAGTCCGATCGTGCGGTTCTGGTAGTTGCGCTCGACAAGATGCTCGATGAACGTGCGCATGTACGGGAAGATGTCCATGTTGTACGTCGTCGTCGCCAGCACGAGCTTGCCGTAGCGGAACGCGTCCTCCACCGTCTCGGGCATGTCGTCGCGCGCAAGGTCCGCTACCGCCACCTTCGGGCAGCCCTTCGCCTTCAGCAGCTCCGCGAGCTTCAGCGCCGCCGCCTTCGTGTGGCCGTACACGGACGTGTAGGCGATGCAGATTCCTTCGCTCTCCACGCCGTACGAGCTCCACGTGCCGTACTGCTTCACAACGTGCGCGATCTCCTCCGGCGTCTGGAGCAGCGGCCCGTGCAGCGGCAGTATCTTCTCGATCGCGAGCCCGGCCGCCTTCTTGAGGACGGCCTGCACCTGCGGACCGTACTTGCCGACGATTCCGAAGTAGTAGCGGCGCGCCTCGCAGTCCCAGCCCTCGGGATCCTCCACGTCGTTCGCGCCGAACTTGCCGAAGCCGTCAGCCGAGAAGAGCGCCTTCTCCGCCGCGTCGTACGTCATGATCACCTCCGGCCAGTGGACCATCGGCGCCGCCACGAACGCGAGCGCGCGTCCGCCAAGGTCGAGCGTGTCGCCCTCCTTCACCACGACGCGACGGTCCTCCCACTCCTTGCCGAAGAAGTTCTTCATCATGCGGAACGCCGGCGCGGAGGAGACCACCTTCGCCTGCGGATACGTGTCCATGAACGCCGCAATGTTTGCCGAGTGGTCCGGCTCCATGTGCTGCACCACCAGGTAGTCCGGCGCCTTGCCGCCGAGCGCGGCCTTCACGTTCGCGAGCCATTCGCCGCCGAAGCGCGCGTCCACCGTGTCCATCACGGCCGACTTTTCGCCGCCCAGCACCACGTAGCTGTTGTAAGCCATTCCGTTCGGCACCACGTACTGCCCCTCGAAGAGGTCGATATCATGGTCGTTCACACCGACATACTTTATTCCATCTGATATTGTCATTTCTCTCGCCTTGCTTTCTAACCCTTTAAACTTTTAACCCTTTAACCTTTCAACCTTCAAACCGCTGGCTTGTACGAATCCTTGAGCGTGACCGTGCGGTTGAACACCGGCGCGCTTGGACTGTGGTCCTTCGCGTCGGCGCAAAAGTAGCCGGTACGCTCGAATTGGAACCGATCTCCGGGCGCGGCCGCCGCGAGAGCGGGCTCCACGTAGGCCGTCACGGTCTTGAGCGAATCCGGGTTCAGGTACTTGAGGAACTGGTCGCTTCCGTCCTGCATCGGGTTCGGCACGGTGAAGAGGCGGTCGTAGAGGCGCACCTGGGCCTTGACGCCCGTCGCGCAGTCCACCCAGTGGATCGTGCCCTTCACCTTGCGGCCGTCGGGCGCGTTGCCGCCCCACGAGCCTTCGTCCCACGTGCAGCGGATGAGCGACACCTTGCCGTCGGCGTCCTTCTCGTAACCGACGCACTTGACGATGCACGCGCCCGCGAGACGCACCTCGCGGTCCGGTCCCAGGCGGAAGAACTTCTTCTCCGGATTCTCCTGGAAGTCGGCGCGGTCGATCCATAGTTCGCGCGAGAACGGGATCTCGCGCGAGCCGCTCGCCTCGTCGAGCGGGTTGTTCGGCTTCGCGACGGTGCGCGTGCCCTCGAAGTTCTCGATCACCAGCTTCACGGGGTCGAGCACCGCCATGCGGCGCATCGCGGTCTTGTTGAGCTCCTCGCGCACGCACCATTCGAGCAGCGCGGTGTCGCTCTCGCTCTCAACCTTCGTAACGCCCGCACGGTCGCAGAATTCGCGGATCGCGCCCGGCGTGAAGCCGCGGCGACGCATCCCGCACACCGTCGGCATGCGCGGATCGTCCCAGCCTGACACCCGCCCTTCCGTAACCATCTGGAGAAGCAGGCGCTTCGACATAACGGTGTACGTTAGGTTGAGGCGTGCGAACTCGCGCTGCTGCGGACGGATCTTCACGCCGTTGCGGATGACGAGCATCCCCATCTCGTCCAGGCGGTCCACCACCCAGTCGTAGAGCGGACGGTGCACCTCGAACTCGAGCGTGCACATGGAGTGCGTCACGCCCTCCAGCGCGTCCTCGATCGGGTGCGCGAAGTCGTACATCGGGTAGATGCACCACTTGTCGCCGAGGTGGTAGTGGTTCACGTGGCGGATGCGGTAGATCACCGGATCTCGAAAATGGATGTTGGGCGAGGCCATGTCGATCTTCGCCCGGAGGCACCACTCGCCGTCGGCGTACTTGCCGGCACGCATGTCGCGGAATATCTCGAGGTTACGCTCGGAAGACGTGTCGCGGCTAGGCGAGGGACGGCCCGGCTTCTCGGGGACCCCGCGGTACTCCTTCCACTCGTCCTGCGTGAGGTTACAGCAGTACGCCTGACCGGCCTTGATCAGGTTCTCGGCGATCTCGTACATCTTGTCGAACATGTTCGATGCGTTGTAGAAGCCAGCCTCTGCACCGTCGCCCGGACCCGACCACTGCCAACCGAGCCAGCGGATGTCGTTCTTGATGTTCTCGGCGTACTCGTCCGACTCCTTCGTCGGGTTCGTGTCGTCAAGCCGCAGGTGACATTCTCCACCAAACAGCTTCGCCATGCCAAAGTCGACGCACACGGCCTTGGCATGGCCTATGTGGATGTAACCATTGGGTTCCGGCGGAAAACGCGTGACGACGATGCCGCCAGTACGGCCCGCCGCCACATCCTCTTCGATCCACTGCCGCAGGAAGTGGCGGCTCGTGTCCGATTCCTTGATTTCGTCCATGTCAGAAGCCGATGTTCAGGAAGGGAAGCACGCAGAGCGTCTGGTCTGCAACGACGTTGATGAGGCCCAGCTGCAGGCCATCAAGGTCATCCGCCCAGTTGAACAGGCCCAGCTGCAGACCCGCAAAGTACCCAGCCGTGTTCACGATGCCCCACTGGGTACCATATCCGTGACCGGCGTGGCCCCACGCGCCGAGCTGCATGCCGGAGAACTCGTTCTCGACCACGTTCGCAAAGCCCAGCTGGAAGCCAGCCGCGTTGTTGGCACGCTCGAACACGGGGGCGACCGAGAAGCCATTGAAGTTCTCGCGCACCCGGTTTGCGCCAAAAATGGCGAGATCAAGGCCGCTCAGGCGCGAACAGTCGCCGTAGAACAGCGACACGCGCACGCCGTAGGTCACCGAACCCGACGACATAGGAATCTGGCCTGGCGCCCAAGCGCAGACTGTCACGTAGTAGTCGGATTCCGCGTGCAGTACGGAAACCGAACAAAGGACCGCAAACGCCATCAACAGCTTTTTCATGTTCTTGAATCTCCAGTTGCTTTTTTGGTGTGGCAAAGATTATACCCTTCTCGCGGGGAAAATGGAAGCGTGATTTGCATTATTTCAGATTTTCATGTTTTCGCCTCCCGCGGAGAGTTGTGGTATAATCGTCCGCGAATCGCCCGTCTTTCCGGTGGGCGACAGCACGAACCCATAACATGGAGAATACAATGACGACAAGGACGATTGCGGGCGCACTAGCGCTGGGAACGGCGATCTGCGCATTGGCGCGGCCGGAGCCGCTGGACCTGAACGGGAGCTGGGAATTCGCCTTCGCGGAAGGGAAAACCGTAGAGGCCGCGAACAAGCCCGACTTCGCAGCAACGGACCGCATGTCTGTTCCTGGCTGCTGGGACATGCAGCCAAAGTGGCTCTGCAAGCGCGGGACAGGACTCTATCGGCGCACGTTCACGCTCTCCGAGCCGGCCGAAAACGCCTGGATCGTCGTGGACGGCATGGGCCTGCGCGCGCAGTTCGCCGTCGACGGCAAGCCGACTGGCGGCATCCAGCCCTTCCCTTGGGCACGGCTTGAGATCCCCACCGGTCCGCTCGGCGCCGGCTCGCACACCATCTTCGCCGCGCTCGACAACGTGCTCGACTGGTCCACGCAGAAGCTAGCCCTGCCGTACTACGATTTCTACCTCTACGGCGGCTTCTACCACGGCGTGAAGATGGTCTTCGACAACCGCAAGCTCTTCGTGCGCACGCGCGACTACAAGACTGGCACAGTGGAGATCGAGGCCGTCAACTTCGCCAAGGGCGATTTCGAGGCGACGCTCGTCTTCGACGGGGCGAATGAGGTAAATACCTCGTTCCGCAACTTCCGCGCGACCGTGCGCGTGCCGAACTTCAAGCTGTGGTCACCTGCGGCTCCCAACCTCCACACAGTAACACTGGGAGGGTCGCGCTGCTGCGCGACAGCAGCGGGCGCAATAAATTACGCCCCTCCCGTGAGGGCGCGGTTCGGAATTAGGCAAATCAAGGCGGAAAAGAAACGTCTGTGGCTGAACGGGGAGATTCTCTTCCTCAAGGGCGCGAACCGCCACGAGGCGCATCCGCAGTTCGGCGCGGCCACGCCCGAGGCGCTGATGGTGCAGGACATCCAGCTCCTGAAGTCGCTCAACGGCAACTTCTTCCGCGGCTGCCACTACCAGCAGAGCCAGCGGTTCCTCGACTACTGCGACGAGATGGGCGTGCTGGTGTGGGAGGAGTCGCTAGGCTGGGGCAACAACGCCAAACAGATGGGCGACCCCGACTACTTCCGCCTGCAGGTGGAGCAGACGCGCGCGATGGTGCGCGCGAGCTTCAACCACCCGTCCGTGATCATCTTCGCCTTCCAGAACGAGAACGCCTCGCAGACGAAGGAGGGCAAGAAGATGAACGACGCGCTCATCGACGCGATCCGCTCGCAAGACTCCGGCCGCCTGATAACATTCGCCTGCAACCACAACAACGACGACATCTCGAACGAGAAAACAGATCTCATCTCGTTCAACACCTACCCCGGCTGGATCGGGTCCAACGCGGGCACGTTCGAGAACCAGAAGAACCTCATCGACGCGGCGGTCACGAAGATCGTCACGCGCTACCGCAAGCTCTACCCCGAGAAGCCGATCATCGTCTCGGAGATGGGCACCACCGCCATCTACGGCTACCACGACCCGGCGGCGGGGCAAGGCACCGAGGAGTTCCAGCTGTACTACAACAAGGACGTCCTGGACCGCATCTTCGCCGATCCCGAGATGGCGGGCCTCACGTTTTGGCACTTCGCCGACGCGCGCACGTACCACCGTGACGGCTCGAACATACGGTCCAAGCTGCTCGCGGAGAACATGGCCGGAATCTACGACGGCTACCGCCGCGCGAAGATCGTGACGGTTGCCATCAAGGAAGGCTTCGCTCGCGCCGCCGCCGGCGAGAGTCCCGCGAAATAAGTCCGCTTACTGTTCGGTGGAGGCGGCCAGCTCGCGGATGCGGCGGGAGGTGCGCACTGCGCAGAACTCCTTGCCGCACATGGAGCAGTGGTCGTCCGTGTGCGCCTCGTCCGTGAACGCGCGCGTCTTGAGCCAACGCGACTTCGCACGCTCAGGGTCGAGACAGAGCGAGAACTGCCGGTCCCAGTCGAACGCCGCGCGCGCGTCGGCCATCGCGTCGTCGCGGGCGCGCGCACCGGGGAGACCGCGCGCCACATCGCCCGCGTGGGCGGCGATCTTGTAGGCTATGCAGCCGCGATGCACCTCGTCTCCGTCTGGCAGGCCGAGGTGCTCGGCGGGTGTGACGTAGCAGAGGAGCGAAGCGCCGTATGTCGCTGCCGCCGTCGCGCCGATAGAGCTCACGATGTGGTCGTAGCCTGGCGCAATGTCGGTGACGACCGGCCCGAGCACGTAGAACGGAGCGCCCTTGCAGCACGCCTGCTCACGCTCCATGTTCATCTTGATCTGGTCGAACGGCACATGCCCCGGCCCCTCCACCATCACCTGCACGCCGCACGCACGGCAGCGGTCCACGAGCTCGCCAAGCACGTCCAGCTCGCCGAACTGCGCCGCGTCCGACGCGTCAGCGAGGCATCCCGGACGCATCCCGTCGCCGAGCGACACGGTCACGTCGTGCTCCGCCAGGATGTCCATCACCTCGTCCCAGCGCGTGTAGAGCGGGTTCTCCGCCTGGTTCTCCATCATCCATTCGGCCATGATGGAGCCGCCGCGGCTCACGATGCCCATCTTGCGCTTCATCGCGGCGGGTATCTGCTTCAGGAGCAGGCCCGCGTGGAGCGTCATGAAGTCGACGCCCTGCTCCGCCTGCTCGCGGATGACATCGAGAAGAAGCGATGGATCCATGTGCGGGATGTCGCCCTTGAGGCGGCTGATCGTCTCGTACACGGGCACGGTGCCGAGCGGCTTGGGGCTCGCGTCGAGCATCCCCTGGCGGATCGACTTCACGTCCTCTCCCACTGAAAGGTCCATCACGAAGTCCGCACCCGCCTTGAGCGCGATCGCGAGCTTCTCAAGCTCGTCGCCCTTCCCCGAGTGAGTCACGCTGCGGCCGAGGTTCGCGTTTATCTTCGTCGTGAACATCCGCCCCACTCCCACGGGCTGGCAGTTCGCGTGCGCGGGATTGAGCGGGATGACGGCAGTGCCTTCCGCCACTGAGGCACGCACGATCTCCTCGGCGACATTCTCCTCCGCCGCGACAGTCTTCATCGCATCGGTCACAAGGCCCTTCCGGGCCGCTTCAAGCTGTGTCATATCATTCCGTTTCTTGTTTCTAAAACAACTTTCACTTGCCTATAAGTTCTTTTGGAAACAACAGGAACAACTTGTAAAAACAACATCTTCTTTCTCGCCGCGCAACCGCGCGGCGCTCTTGAAACCGGGCGCAGTTGCGCCCGGATAGCAAAAGTTGTTTTTATAAGTTGTCATGGTTGTTTCCTTTTCAGCAAAACTTATTCTTCTACATTCCTGTGCCCAGCGCGGACAGCGGACTAGCCACTACCAACTACCATCTACCAACTACCAACTAACTACGCTCCCGCCGCGATGATGAGCCCGAGGCCGGCGAGGAAGAGGACAAACATCAGCAGGTTGAGTCTGCCCGTCGCCTTCGGCGCCCCCGCGAACTCCTTCCACACGAGAATGCCCCAAAGCGCCGACACGAGCGTCGCGCCCTGTCCGAGGCCGTACGAGATCGCCGCGCCGGCCTTGCCGGCCGCCACCAGGTTGAGACCGTTGCCGAGTCCCCAGATGAGACCGCCGAGGATGCCCACGAGGTGGATGGGGAACCCGCCCTTAAAATACGCCTTCTCGTTGATCGGCTCGCCCGCGACCGGATGCCGCATTGCGATACCGTTGAAGATGAACGTGGACGCGAACACGCCGAGCGCGAACACGAAGAGCGCGCTGTAAGGCGTGAGCATACCCGCCTTCGGAGCCGCCGCAGTGAAGTCCATGTCCATCGCCGCAGCCACGAACCGGTAGAAGAACGCCATCAGGACGCCGCAGGCGATGGAGAGCACTATGCCCTTCACCGGCACCTTCTTCTGGTTGCCGGCCTCCTTGAGCTTGTACGCCCAGGCGTTGGCGACGATCGCCGCAGAGATGAGCGCGACGCCGCCGAAGAGGAACGCCGCGTTGCCCTTCGGCGCGCCGATGTAGTTCACCACCACGCCCAGCACGAGCGCAAGGCCGATGCCCACGGGGAACGCCACGCTCATGCCCGCCACGGCGATCGCCGCCGCCAGCAGGATGTTCGCGGCATTGAACACGATGCCGCCAAGGAATGCGCTGCCTAGATTGGCGGCCGACGCCTGCTTCAGGTTGGCCACGAAACCCCACTCAGGCGCACCGCCGAAGCTGCCGAAGGTCAAGCCCGAGACGAGCGCGAACAGCAGCACGCCCAGCACGTAGTCCCAGTAGAACAGCTCGTAGCGCCACGTCTTGCCAGCGAGCTTCTGGGTGTTCCCCCAGCTGCCCCAGCAGAACATGGTGACGACGCAGAACGCAACGGCAAGCGAATAGTTATCTACAAAGCACATGTCATTTCTCCTTGGTATTTGGTGAAGTTAAATGATTCGGCATATCATGGTTTTGCGGTGGCGGTTCCATCCGCCGCCACTTCAGAACGGTGCGGAACAGATGATTGCGCGCCAGGGCGCGTGACGGCGATGGCGGACGCCTTGACGGCGAATTTCACCGCATCCTCCACAGAACGCCCTTCGGTAAGCGCCACCGCGAATGCGCCGTTGAACGTGTCTCCGGCGGCGACCGTGTCCACGGCCTTCACAGGGCATGCGGGCACGCTGCCGCAGCGGCCACCTTCGGACCAGAACGCGCCCTGCGCGCCGAGCGTGACCACCACGCCCTTCACCCCGCGCGCATGCAGCACGGCGGCAGCGTCCTTCGCCGACGCCGCATCCGTCACATCCACGCCTGTGAGGAGCTTCGCCTCCGTCTCGTTAGGCGTGATCCAGTCGAGGTCGGCGTAGATGTCGGCCGGCAGCTCCGCCGCAGGCGCCGGATTCAGTACCGTCGTCACGCCCGCCGCACTGGCGACCTTCATCGCCCACGCCACGGTCTCGATAGGCGTCTCCAGCTGCATCACGAGCGCGGCCACTCCCTCGATCTCTCCGCGCATCGGCTCGAGGTCCGACGGCGCAAGCGTCGCGTTTGCGCCAGGCGCAACGGAAATGCAGTTGCGGCCTTCCGCATCAACGAGGATGAGGGCCACGCCGCTCGCCGCCTCCGGATCGACGAGCAGGCGCGCGTCTATTCCGTCCTTCGCGAGGCGCGGACCCGTCTCGCGCCCGAACGCGTCGTCTCCGACCTTTGCGACGAACGTCGTCTCGCCGCCAAGTCGCGCGCAGGCAACGGCCTGGTTTGCACCCTTCCCGCCAGGGTTCAGCAGGAACGTGCCGCCGGTGACTGTCTCGCCTGGCACGGGGATGCGGGCAGACCGCACCACCATGTCGGTGTTCGTGCTACCGATTACTACGATCTTCGCCATGGTCTGTTTTCTTCCTTCGGTTGAGATTTGACGCCAGCAGTATATCAAAAATCACCCGCGACGTCCCTGATCGGCAGGTCGGCAGCGCGCGCGGCGGCGGCCACGTCGTCGAACTCTAGCTTAGCGCGGCGCACGCCGTATCCCTCGGAAACCTTGCGCCGTACCGTCGTGCCGCCGGGAAGAGCCACCGTCTCTTCGCGGCGCGCCAGCACCTGACGCCTGCAGCGCGTCTCGCGGATGCCGAGCGTCGTCGTGTGGCGGAACATTGCGGCCACGAGCGCGTCGTGATCCGTCACCGCGCACAGCGCCTGGATCATCACGCCCGGGCGCCCCTTCTTCATCGTCATCGGGATCGTCACAACGTCCTTCGCGCCTGCGGCGAACAGCCGCTCGCACGCGAAGGCGATCTCCTCGCCCGTCATGTCGTCGATGTTGCAGGCGAGCTCGAACACCTCGTCCGCGTCTCCGCCCGCGACGCTCTCGCCAAGCGATGCCCTCAGCAGGTTCGCGCGCCCTTCGAATTCCCGCGCGCCCGCGCCGTAGCCGACAGCCTTCACCGACATGGCCGGCTGCGGCCCGAACCGCGTCGCGAAGTGCTTCAGGAGCGCCGCTCCGGTAGGCGTGCATAGCTCGCCCTGTACCGCGCCGTCCGAATAGCTCGGCACGCCTTCAAGCAGGAACGCCGTCGCAGGCGCCGGCACCGGCAGTATGCCGTGAGCGCACCGCACCGTGCCGCACCCCACATGGATCGGCGACACCACCACCTCGTCAGGCGCTAGCTCCGCCAGCAGCCAGCATGCGGCCGCGATGTCGGCCACCGCATCGAGCGCGCCCACCTCGTGGAAATGGACCTCGCCCACAGGCCGCCCGTGAGCGCGGCTCTCCGCATCCGCCAGCAGCCGGTACACGGCCGCAACATCGCTTTTCACCTTCTCCGGCAACGCCAGATGCCCAACCAGATGCAAAATATGAGCAAGACTCTTATGCTCATGATGCCCATGTTCGTGCCCATGCATCTCCCAGTCATCCCGGTGGTCTCGGTGGTCCCGGTGGTCCCGGCACCCACTCCCCTCCCGGCCCTCCTCCTCCCCATGCACCTTCACGGACAGATGCGTGCCCATGATGCCGCACTTCGCCATCCGCTCGCGCGCATAGACGACGCCATTGATGCCGAATGCGTTCAGTTGCGAGAGCGCGGCGTCCGCGTCGGGCATAAGCTCCAGGAGCGCGGCGGCAAGCATGTCGCCGGCCGCGCCCATCGAACAGTCGATGTAGAGTGTCTTCATCTGTCGAGTCCCATGTGGTTGATTCGATGCGCGAGGAAGCCCGCGCCGAAGCCGTTGTCGATGTTCACCACGGAAATGCCCGCGGCGCACGAATTGAGCATCGAAAGCAGCGCCGATATCCCGCCGAACGAGGCACCGTACCCGACGCTGGTCGGAACGGCGATGACGGGGCACGAGACGAGTCCGCCAACCACGCTCGCAAGCGCCCCTTCCATGCCGGCCACGGCCACGACCACGCTGGCCGACTTGAGCTCGTCAGTGCAGGCGAGCAGACGGTGCAGGCCGGCCACCCCGACGTCGTACAGGCGCGTCACCTCGTTGCCCAGCGTCTCGGCAGTGACTGCCGCCTCCTCCGCCACAGGCAGGTCGCTTGTCCCTGCGGCGGCGACGGCAATCGGACCAAGGCCGTCCGGCGCGCGCGCTGCGCCCAGCCGCCCGAGGCGCGGCACGGGGAAATATGTGAAGTCGTCGCCCAGCGCCGCCGCAACGGCCTTGGCCTTCTCCTCGTCCACGCGCGTGGCAAGGGCGGGCAACTGGCCGTGCTTCCGCAGGGAACCGAGGATCGCGACTATCTGCTCGGCCGTCTTGCCCGCGCCGTAGACGACCTCCGGCACGCCCTGCCGACGCATGCGCGCAAGATCCACCCGCGCGAAGTCTAGATTGTCCGTGTCTGTCTGCGCGCTCATCCTATCGGCCAATCTTCAGGGCAAACGGGATCGTGGCGTTGGCGTACGCCGGCGGGATGGACACCTTGAGCCCGTCAGGCGTCCTTGCCGACCTGAGCGTCGCTCCCTCGCCGATGATCGACACCGTCGCGTTGTCAGGAACGGCGCACGCGAGCGTCACTTCCGGCGCAGGCTTCTTGACGATCGCGTAGGCCGTCTTGCCGTCCTTAGACTGCGTGTAGTCCACGGCGTCCGTCTTGAACGGGGCGAGGATGCGCGTGGCGTAGATGGCCTCGCCGTACCGCTTGAGCCAGTTGCCGATCTGCAGCAGCCGCTCGCGCTGCACGGCGGGAATCTCGCCCTGCGGATCGAGGTTCACGAGCAGGAGCAGGTTGCCGCCGCGCGCCACGATGTCCGCGAAGTGGATCACGAACTCGCGCTCGGACATAACCATGTCGGCCGTCTCCTGCCAGTGGTTGCCGTACGCCTTCGAGATGCCGGAGCTGGACTCCCACGGGTGCCACTTCGCCGGATCGAGGCACTCCTCCGTGTCTCCCCACTCGTCAGTGTAGAAGTCGCCGCGCACCGTCCGCAGCCAACTGCGGGGCTTCTTCGTGAACCGCCCCTTGATCTCCTCGGGTCTCGCCTTGCCGTAGCGGTCGTTCACGGCCACCTCCTTACGGCCTTCCGCCTTGTTGTAGAAGTAGGCCACCATGTCGTACGTGCCGTTCTCGTGGGCGTACGTCATCCAGTCGTAGTCGAACCAGAGGATGTCGGGGTCGTACTTGTCGATGAACTCCGTCGTCTGCGGAACGGCGTAGTCGCGCACGAAGTCCTTCACAGCTATCTTGCCGGACGCCTTCGTCTCCATGTCTGGCGTCAGGTCCACCATCTTCCCCGCCTCCTTCCAGATCTTGATCGACCCGTCGT